>JAHEXU010000102.1 GCA_023251975.1 bacterium
CGAATGACCACACCGAGGGAACAACGCCGGGACGCCGTACCCCGACCGCGATGATCGCCGAGAACGACTGGGCAGTCGGTCAGGTCGTCGACGAGATCAGCCACTCCTCGATCTGGGATTCGTCGTTGATCTTGGTCGTCGAGGACGACTCCCAAGACGGGGCCGACCACGTCGACGCGCACCGGATACCGGCGCTCGCGATCAGCCCCTGGACGCGGCGCGGCGCGGTCGTCCACAACCGCTACGACTTCCTCAGCTTCATCCGAACGATGGAGATCCCGATCGGGATGGATCCGCTCAACCTGTTCGACGCGAACGCGGTCCCGCTGTATGACGCTTTCGACTCCGATCCCTCCGACAACGATGCCCCTTACAACGCGATCGTCCCTTCGATCGACATCACCGCCCGCAACACCGCAAGCGCCGCTAACGCCAAGCTCTCAGCCTCGCTTCCTCTCAACCTGCCCGATCGGGTGCCGCAGCGGACCCTCGACTTGATCTTGTGGCAGTACGTCCATGGCCTCGGTTCGACGCCGCCGCCGCCGGGGCCGAACGCAGCCGGGATCGACCGTGACGAGCTCGAGGCCGAGGCGGAAGAGTTGGAGCGCGGGATCGCCGAGTACCGCCGCCAGATGATTGCGATCTATCGCGAGGCGTACGGTCGCGACGCCGTTGCCGGGGCGATCGGCACCGGTTCCAACCGCTGAGCGGGGCGAGCCAGGGCAGAGCCCGAGCCGGGCACGATTCGGCCCGGGACCGCCAGACCAAACGCAGGTCGTCGTGGTCGATCGGGATAACTCAGCCTGGATCATTGGAGACGGCAACAGGCCGCTTGACCTACTTTCGATCGAGCCCTGGCATCTCAACGTCAAGAACGAACTCCGGCAGCGGTTCGGCGATGGCCATTGCGGGCGCCTTGGCCGAGAGATTATTCAACCGAGGCGCCCGTTCCCGTTCGTTTGGCGCGCAGTTGCCAAGGTGGCCTCGTTCATGGCCTGCACGATCCGGTTAATTTCAGGCTACGGAAGACGGGAAGGGGAAGTAGGGTTCGAGCGAGAAGGAGCGCATCCGTTTCCCCTGACACGCAAGGATAAGGATTGGCATGAAACGTATCTCTTTGATTGCATCTGGCGCCTTTTGCGCGCTCGCGGTGAATCTTACAATCGCGGCTTCCCAAGGCGCGGAAAGCGGATCTTCGTCCGCCACGGAGTGCCCTGAGGTTGCGGCGGCGTACAAGGCCGAGTTTGGCCAGGATCTCGCGATCGATTCCTTCGTGGGCGGTTGCCCCGGCTCGGACGAATTTATCGAAGATGTTTCAACCACCCGAGAGAGTTCCTTCGCAGAGGCCCTCCGCTTGGAAAAGCCGTGCCAACCGGCACTCGAGGCGGCCGCCGGCACCCCAGGAGCTGAGACGAACGAAGCCTGCGGGGTGGTCCTCGAGACGGCAGATGCTGCTCGCCAAGCGGGGTTCAGCAGCAGCGAAGCCGACCGGTAACGCCCCGACGACGCAACCGGCATCACCTACAGCGAGCGGCGACGGCGGGGCCGACATCGTCAACGGTCAGGGCGGAGACGGCGCGACGAATTTCGTAGGTCTGACGGATGAACTTCGTGGTCAGCAGGTCTGGGACGCCGTAAGCCTCGAGCCATCGGCTCGATGGATCGATCGATGGCGCCCGATCGCTGACGGTGACGGTGACGCCGCGAACGTTCTTACCCCCACTTACCCCTTCTTGGTGTTGGGTCCAAGCGCCGACTCCGAGCGCCGAACCCGAGCGGGCTGGGGCCTGACCCGCAGGCAACGCCGCTTGACCGGAATCACCAGACCAACAACAGATCGTCGTGATCGGCCGGATTGACACAGACCGGAAGGACGAACCCCGGGGTCAAGCGACCGGCGGCGAAGCTCGAAACAGAAGCGGTGTGCTTGACCCGTTTCGGCTCGAGCCCTGCGACCTCGACATCGAGGACGAACTCCAGCAGCGGTTGGGCGTTGATCAGCGCCACCGTCTTGACCGAGACGATCGTTCCCCGGCCCCGCAAGCCATCGCTAAACAGGCCCCGCTCGTGGCCTGATCGACGGTAAAAGATGATTCCGAGGACCCCGAGGCCGAGTCCGACGGCGCTCCAAACAAAGCCGATAAACAGCAGAGTGAAGTCGAGTTCAACGTAAAAGCCGAGAACCAAGAAACCGACCCCACCGACGAAGAACAAAGCCACCAGACCGATCCCGGTCTTGTTGATCTGCATCGTCTACTCCCGAGATTCCTCTTGAATTCGACGCGCCACCGCCGTCGAGACATCCCACAGCGCGGCGAGCCGGCCCTCGTCTGGGTCGTCGGCCTCGATTGAGCAGAGCAGCGACCCGTAGGCGAGCTCGAAGGAAAAGTCGGTCGGAGGCTGGTTGGCCAGGTAGTCGATGAAGGTCGGGATGAACAGGCGCCGCAGCCAGATGTCGTCTTGGAACGGGCTCACCTTGACCGTGTAGCGCTCGTTCAGCACGGTGCTCTCGGTCCAGCGCCGCTCGGTTCGAATCTCGAATCCGTACTTGACGTTGTCGGTGCTGCGGCCACGGCGCTCGACAAAAAGCCGCGGGGCGAACGGCTGCGATTCGGGGATCTCCGCGTAAACCACCTGGAACTCAAAGCTCGAGTAGGAGAAGCGCGCGAGGATACCCTCGGTTCCGCCGAGGCCGGGCAATTCGCCGAAATAGGAGCGGTCGAACTTGCCGTCTTTGGTCAGAAGCGGGGTCGCCGCCGGAACCGTCTTGCCGGTGGCGCTGCGGAGGCCGCGCCCGGCGGCAAACGCGGCGTAGCTGTCGGACCCGAGATCGATCGCGTCGCGGATCCTATCGGCCCGCGGCGTCCGCCGATCCCGAGCTACTCGGAACGGTCGCCGTGATCAACCGACGTTGCAACAGATGTTGGATTCGAGCCTTGCCCGGCGACGAGTCGTCGTCGTCGGCGCTCCCCGGCGCGCCGGCCGCTCAGAGGCCGAGCCTGCGGCCGAGGATCTCTTTCATCACCTCGTCGGTGCCGCCGCCGATCGGGCCGAGCCGGGCGTCGCGGAGCGCCCGCTCGAGGCCGTATTCGCGCATATAGCCGTAGCCGCCGTGGATCTGAAGGCACTCATCGATCACATCGACCGCTGCGCGCTGACTAAACAGCTTGGCTCGGGTCACTTCGGCGGTCGCATCCTCGCCGCCGTGAAAGCGCCGCAATGCGTCGTAGGTCATCGAACGAGCGGCGTAGAGGGTCGTCTCCATTTCGGCGAACTTATGCCGGATCGTCTGAAAGCTGCCGATCGCGCGGCCAAACGCTTGCCGCTCCTTTGCGTAGGCAAGCGTTTGAGCGATTGCCAAATCGATCGCGCCAACCGCGCCCAACGACATCAAAAGGCGCTCCCACTGGAAGTTGGCCATGATCAGATAGAAGCCCTTGTTCTCCTCTCCGAGCAGGTTCTCGTCCGGCACCTCGACATCGGCGAACGACAGCTCGGCGGTATCGCTGGCGTGCCAGCCCATCTTCTCGAGCTTGCCGGCGACCTCGTATCCCGCCATCTCGCGCTCCAAGATCAAAAACGAGAGGCCCTGATGGCCACCCTCCTGGTTGGTCTTGACCGCGCAGACCAGATAGTCGGCGCGGACCCCGTTGGTGATGAACATCTTCGAACCGTTGACCAGGTAGCCGCCGTCAATCTTCTTTGCGAAGGTTCGGATCGAGGCGACATCCGAGCCCGCTCCCGGTTCGGTGATCCCTAGCGCGCAGACCTTTTCACCCTTGATCGCGGGTCGCAGGAATCGTTCTTTTTGCGCTTCGGTGCCGAACTTGAAGATCGGCGGGGTGGCGATCCCGGTATGCGCTCCGAGGCCGGCCGCGACCCCACCGGAGCCACAGGCGGGCAGCGCCTCGGCCCAAACCGCATCGTGCAAGTAGTCGCCGCCTTGGCCACCGAACTCGATCGGATACTTGAGCCCGAGGAAGCCGAGTTCGCCCGCCCGCTCATAGAGCTCGCGCGGAAACTCGCGTGCATCCTCCCACTCGTCGACGTGGGGGCGCAGCTCGAGTTCGCACCAGCGTCGGATCGTCTCGCGCAGATCGCGGTGCTCATCCCCGAACGGCGGCTGATCGGATCCGCTCGAGGGGCCGACGGATGACGGGGCAGGTGCGGAGGTTGATGGCATCGCCCGACCCTACCGGCTCGACCGAGCCGATACGCGACGACCGGTCGCGGCCTGACTAACCGCTCCGCGCCTCAGACCGAGAACTCGGCGCCGATGATTTCGACTTCCCGCCCCAGCGGCTCGCCGTCGAGCAGTCGCTCGATCGCGGCCGGATCGACGCAGCAAGCAGCGGCCCGCCCGGTTTCGCCGATTCGAGCAGTGACGGTTGCCGACTCGGGGCGCCGGTCGCGCCCGTAGACGACCGTACAGGCCTCGATCGCGGCGGTACCTTGAAAGTCATCGAGTGGCTCGAGCTTTGGCAGCGGGTCGACCTGAGCCTGCGGGGCGAACGCCTCGAAGGGACGGCTCGGCGGCTCGGCGCTGAGAATCGCGGCGGCGTGTTTGGTCATATACCAGCCGACCCCGGTGAGCAGCCCCGATCCGCCGCCCTCGCGGAGCACCTGGTGCATCGAAGCCAGAGCGTGTCCGCCATAGTTGTTGCCGGGACCGCCAGCGAAGGTGAGGCCGCCGGTCACCGTCGGCGGGCGCTCGTCCTCGGCGAGGTCGATCCCGAGTTCGGCGGCGGCGATTTGAACCGCCGACGGAAAGCACGAGTAAAGGTCGAGGTGGTCGATCTCGTCGATCGCTAGGTCGGCGTGGGCCATCACCTCCCGCCCACAGGCAGCTACCGCCGGGGAGCGATCAAGCCGCTCGCGCTCGATCGCAAACCAGTGATCGTTTGCGGCGGCGGCGGCGCGCACGTAGGTCATGTCCGCGGCCGCGACTCCGGCTGCTGCGGCCGCGGTCTGCGACGAGACAATGATTGTCGACGCCTGGTCGAGCTGAATGTTGGCGCTGAGCAGCTTCGTGTAGGGCTCGGCGATCGGGCGATTTGACGCCGAAACGGTCGCGATTTCCTCGGCCCCGGGAGCGGTCCGGATCCAGGCGTGCTGGTTGGCGGCGGCGACTCGGGAAAAGCGCGCCCACAACTCGCCCAGCCAGACCTGGTGAGATTGGCGATCGCGGCCGCTACCCGCCCGGACCGCCGACTCGAACAGCGAGTAGTAGTGGGCTGGCGCGATCAGGCCTGCCGCCTGCTCGACCGAATGAGTCGGATCGCGATTGAGGCCGAGATAGCGATCGGGCTTGGTTTGCTCCGACTGGCTCGGCCAACCAAGGTCGATCCCGTCGCGAAGCGCCCGGCCAAGCGAACCGACCATCTCACAGCCGACGATCAGCGCCACCTCGATCTCGCCGTCGGCGATCCGGTCGCAGGCGTGGGCCAGCAGGTGAAGTGGCGAGGTACCGCCGACCGCGCTGGCTACGGTCTCCGCGCCGCTGATCCCAAGCTCGGCGGCGACGATCGCGCCGGGGTCGGGAGCGGGCCAGCTGATCACGTTGGCGACCGAGATTTGCCGGACGCTCCGCAGCAAGCGCGGGCCAGCTCGGGCGCCGCTGTCGAGAAGGGCGAGCCGAGCCGCCGCGGCGATCAGGGCGGGCGGCGAGCGCCCGTTCGACGGATCGCTCTCGCGCTGGTTTATCTGCCCGGCGCCGACGATCACTGGTGCTCGAGGGTCGGTGATGGCCATCGCTAGATCAGGGTATTGGGTTACCGGCAGCAACCGGAGGTCGGCACCGTTACGCTTCGCCGGAATGGACAACCCGCCGGCAAACCATTCGACAACCCGGGTCTTGGTGGTCGAAGACGACAGCGGCTACGCCGAACTGGTGGTGCGCCGGCTCACCCGATTCGGGTTCGAAGTGACGATCGCCCCAACCCTGCAGGCGGCCCGCGCCGAACTCGACCGCGTATTCGACTCGATCGACTGCCTGGTCGTCGACCTCAGCCTGCCCGACGCGATCGAGCTCGAGGCGATCGATACCTTGACCGCGCTGGCAACCAGTCTGCCGTTGATCGCGCACAGCGTGACCGAGAATCGCGACACAGCGATGGCGGCGATTCGGCTCGGGGCACAGGACTTCGTCCGCAAGGGTGAGGATCGTGGCGAACGGCTGGCGCGAGCGATCCTGTTCGCGGTCGAGCGCAAAGGCTTCGAGGCCGAGTTGATTGCCCGAGCTCACCGCGACCACCTCACCGGGCTCGCGAATCGCGGCCTGTTCGACGATTCGCTGGCCCGGGGAATCGCCTCGGCACGCCGCCACGGCCGCGAGCTGACGATCGCCTTCGCCGATGTCGACAACTTCAAGCGGATTAACGATGTCCACGGCCACTCGGTCGGCGACCTGGTGCTGTGCGAGATCGCCCGGCGGCTGCTCGCGTCGGTTCGAACGACCGATCTGGTTGCCCGTTTCGGTGGCGACGAATTCGTTGTTCTCTGCGTCGACGCGGCTGGTTCGGGGACGACCGAGCCGCTGAAGAGCCGCCTTGAAAAGGCGCTGGCGGCGCCGTTCGAACACCCCGACGGCGAGCCGCTGCGGGTCACGGTCAGCCTCGGTGTGGTCAGCAGCGCTCCGACCGACCACGACAACCTGAGCGCCGAGACGATTCTTGGGCAGGCCGACCAACTGATGTATGACGCCAAGCAGAGTCGGCGGCGCTTCCAGGCCCGGCGCCACGAGCAAGAGGCGACGGAGCCGAGCGTGGCCCGGCGCAAAGGCTGATTGGACAAATCATCGCGGCGCGGCGCCCGGCGCGGCGCGTCGCGGGGCCGCAACGTTTACCTTGATCGACAATGGCAGACAAAGCAACAATCATCGCTGCAATTCGCACCCATTACGAGAAGCTGGGGATCTCCCTGGACGCGCTGAGCGACGCTGAAATCGAGATGGGTGTCCGGCAGCTTGCCGACGCAATGAAGGGGTCGGGCGCGGGAGAGGAGCAGGTTCTCGCCGCGATGCGCAAGGCGGTGGTGATCGCCAAGAAGAACGCGGCGGCCCGCCAAGCGGCGCTTGACGCTGGCGCCGTCGACGCGAGTTCAGGTAAAGCTGGTTGAGAGCAAGTCGGTGACCTCGGCAAGCTGGGGAGCGTTTTGATCGCGCTCGGAGAGCTGCGGGTCGCTGATCGGCCACTCGATTGCGATCTCGGGATCGTCCCATGCGATCCCGCTTTCGCTCGCCGGGTCGTAGTAGCTGGATAGCCGGTAGTGAACATCCGCGACCTCGCTGAGGACGCAGAAGCCGTGCCCAAACCCAGCCGGGACGAAAAACTGGTGATGGGCCTCGTCGTCGAGGCGGTAGCCCTCCCAGCGTCCGAAACTCGGCGAGTCGGGGCGCAGGTCGACGGCGACATCCCAGATCGCGCCACGCAGGCAGCGCACCAGCTTCGCCTGACCGGGCGAGGTCTGGAAGTGGATCCCACGCAAGACGCCGCCGCTCGATCGCGAGTGATTGTCCTGGACAAAGCTCGCCTCGACCCCACAGGCGGCCCAACTGTCGGCCCGGAAGCTCTCAACCAAAAAGCCGCGGGCGTCGCCATTTATCGCTGGGGCCAACAGGGCGGTCCCGCCGAGCCGGGTCGGAAGCCGGGTTGGAAGCAGGGTTGGCATCAAATCAGCCGAGCGTTCGACCGTATTGACGTTCGTAGTACTCGCGGTATTCGCCGCTTCGAGTCGGCCCCCACCACGCCTCGTTGTCGCGATACCAGGCGACCGTCCGCTCGATCCCCTCGTCGAAGCGGACCTCGGCGGACCAACCGAGCGACTCGGTTCTCGCCGCCGAGAGCGAGTAGCGAACATCATGGCCGAGCCGATCGGAGACGTAGTCGATCAACCCCGCGTCGCGACCGCAGCCCTCAAGAATCCGACGCACCACCTCGATGTTGGCGCACTCGTCAGGGCCGCCGACGTTATAAACCTGCCCCGGTTCGCCAGCGCGAAAAACAACATCGATCGCGGCGGCGAAGTCGTCGACGTAGAGCCAGTTACGAACCTGCAGCCCGTCCCCGTAGACCGGAATCCTGTCACCGGCAAGGGCGTTGAGAATGCAGAGCGGGATCAGCTTCTCCGGAAATTGGTAGGGGCCGTAGTTGTTGGAGGCGCGGACGATCAGGGCCTCGACTCCATAGGTGTGATGGAAGGCCGAGACGAGCAGATCGCCGCCCGCCTTCGAGGCCGAGTATGGGCTCGAGGGGTCCAGCGGCGAGGTCTCGGTGAAGCTGCCCTGCTCGATCGAGCCGTATACCTCGTCGGTCGAGATCTGCAGATAGCGTAGCCCGGCGTCACGGGCCGCTTCGAGCAGCACGAAGGTACCGAAAACATCGGTCTTGATGAACTCGCCGGGGTTCTCGATCGATCGGTCGACATGGGACTCGGCGGCAAAGTTGATGATGCCGTCGCAGGTTTCGATTGCCGCGGCAACCGCGGCCGGGTCGGCGATATCACCCTCGACGAACTGCAACCTTGAGTGATCGGCTGGCGCCAGGTTGGTGAGATTGCCCGCGTAGGTCAGCTTGTCGAGGACCACGACCCGGTCACCCGGGTTGTTCGCGAGGTGGTTTCGCACGTAGGCGGAGCCGATGAAGCCAGCGCCGCCGGTCACCAGCAGCTTCATCGGTTCGGTTCCCGTTCGTGCAGGTAGGCGGCCAGTCCAGCCCGCCAGTCGGGCAGTTCAACCGGGTCTTTTCGTTCGCTTCGCATCACCGAGTAGGCGGGACGGGTTGCCTTGCGCCCCATCATCTCGCTATTGGCGGCAAGGACGTCGCACTGTATTTCGGCCTGATCGAAGATTTCTTGAGCGAACTCAAACCAAGAGCACGATCCGGTGGCCGTCAGGTGGAAGATGCCACGCTCCCCGGCCGCAACAAGCTCGAGCAGGCCCGCGGCGAGGTGCCCGGTCCAGGTCGGCGACCCAACCTGATCGGTCACGACCAGCACCTCCTGCTCACGGGCACCAAGTTCGAGCATCGTCTCGACAAAGTTTCGGCCGCCTAGGCCAAACAGCCACGAAGTTCGCGCGATGATGTGGCGCGGGTTGACGACCGCGACCGAGGTCTCGCCGGCCAGCTTGCTGCGTCCGTAGGCGTTGATCGGCCCGGTAAGGTCGGACTCGAGGTAAGGGCGGCGCTTGCCGCCGTCGAACACGTAATCGGTCGAGACCTGGCAGATCCCGGTGCCAAAGGCGGCTGCGGTAGTGGCAAGCTGGGCGGCAGCAGCATCGTTGACCCGCATCGCCCCGGCTTCGTCGTCCTCGGCGCCGTCGACATCGGTCCAGGCGGCGCAGTTGAAGACCCAATCGGGTCGCTCGTCGCCGATCCACTGCTCGCGCTGTAGCGGATCTGTGATGTCGAAGCTGTGGCGGTTCGCGGCGATCACCTCGTGGCCAAGCCGGGCCGCGGCCGCGCTCAGATCCTGCCCGAGCATTCCGCCCGCGCCTGTGATCACGAACTTCATGCCAGGGTGATTTCGGAGCGATCGCCGACGATCATCCGCAGGGTCTTCGGGAGCCGATCCGAGCGAGCGAGCTTGACCTCGCGGCCAAGCAGGCTGGCCTCCAGCCGACTCGGCAGATCGCGTACCTCGCAACCGGCCAGCAGGATTGAGTGCTCGACCTCGGAGGCCTCGATCACAACGTCCTCGCCGACAGCAGTGTAGGGGCCGATGTAGGAGTTGGTGATCCGCGCCCCAGCGCCGATCACCGCCGGTCCCCGGACGGTGGTCCGTTCGAGGACCGCCCCAGGCTCAACCACGACCCGACCCTCGACGGTCGAGTCGATCAGCTCGCCGTCAATCCGTCGCGAGCCCTCCTCCAAGACCAAGCGGTTGGCCTCCAGCATGTCGGCAAGCTGCCCGGTGTCCTTCCACCAACCCTTGACGCGGTGGGAATCAACCCGCAAACCGTCGTCAACCATCCGCTGGATCGTGTCGGTGATCTCAAGCTCACCGCGCGGTGAGGGCTGAATCGCCTTGGCGGCCGCAAAGACCTTCGAGGTGAACATATAGACGCCGACCAATGCGAGGTCGGAGGGGGGATCGACCGGCTTCTCGATCAGCCGGACAATCCGATCGCCGTCGAGCTCGGCGACGCCGTAGTGCTCGGGGTGGAGGACCGAAGTCAGCAGGATCATCGCGTCGGGCTCGGAGCTTCGGAAGGCTTGGACCAGCTCGGTGATCCCATCGCGCAAGAGGTTGTCGCCGAGATACATCACAAACGGATCGCTGCCCAGGTAGTCCTCGGCGGTCAAGACGGCGTGGGCGAGGCCCTTCGGCTCGTCTTGGCCGATGAAGGTGATCGCGGCGCCGAAGCGGCTGCCATCGCCGACCGCGGCTTCGATCTCAGCGCCTGTCTCGGGCGCGATAATGATCCCGATTTCGCCCACCCCAGCGGCAACCAGCGCCTCGATTCCATAGAACAACACCGGCTTGTTGGCAACCGGGACCAACTGCTTGGCCGATGTGTGGGTAATCGGGCGCAGCCGAGTCCCGGCGCCGCCCGAAAGGATCAAACCTTTCAGCTTCTCCATCGCTTCGGCAGGCTAGATGACTGATTGCGAAGGCGCGCGCCCGCGGGGGCGGACCTTTTCGCCCCCGGAGACCCGAGCCCGCCCCGGGTTGAACCGCCGCCCCACGACCGGGGTGGTGATCCGCCGCCGCCGGTGCGTCATCCGTGGGTGCGGGCGCCGGGGACGCCGCGAAGCTCAGGGGATGATCGCGAAGTCGTCGGGGTTGTGGTCGTGCATCAGGTCGGTGTGGGCCTGGGGCGGAAACGGCCACAGCACCGGAATCCCGTCGGCGTCGAGGTACCAGCTGCGACAGCCGGACGCCCAAACGGTTTGCGGGAGGGCGACGCGAAGTCGATCGTTGAATGCATCGGCTGCCTCCGCGGTCGGGGCGAACCGGCGGACCCGGCCCTCGTTCATCAGCCGTGCCCAGCGCACCACCATGTCTGCTTGCGCTTCGGCAACCGCCGGGATCGACTGGTTGCCGATCGGACTGTGGGGGCCGACCATCAGGAAGAAATTGGCAAATCCCGGTACCGCGACGGTCCGGTAAGTACGAGGTCGGCCACCCCAAACCTGGTCGATTGACCGCCCGTCCTCCCCCACGACATTGATCGGGCGGACGTAGGACTGGGCGTGAAAGCCGGTCGCATAGACGAGAAAATCGAGCTCGTGCAGGGTCCCGTCGGCGGTACGAATTCCGTTCGGCTCGATTCGCTCGATCGGGTCGTCAACCAGTTCGACGTTTGGTTTTTGGATCGCCGGGTAAAAGCCCGACGATGCAACCAGGCGCTTACAGCCGGGCTGATCGGCCGGGGTGAGACGGCGCCGCAACTCCCGATCGCGGATCCCGAAGCGCAGGCTGCCTCGCGCCATCGCCTGGAGCGCTCGTCGCCGAACGCCGGGCTCGACCACCGCGTGGCAGATGAACGTCTCGAAGACCGCCCGATTGGTTCGGTAGGCCCAACTCGCCAGGGTCGGAGATTTCGCGACGAGCCGCCGCCACGACTTGCTGAAATCACGATTTGGGAGGGCGATCACCCACTGCGGGGTACGCTGAAAGAGCTTTAGGTTGCCCGCCTCGGGCTGCATCCCGACAACCAACTGGACACCGGTCGAGCCGTTGCCGATAATGCCAACCCGCTTACCGGCCCAGTCGATCGAGTGATCCCAGCGCGCCGAATGCATCGCCGCCCCCGCAAAGCTTTCCATCCCTTCGATCGAGGGCATCTTCGGATGGTGCAAAACGCCGGTGGCGGCGACCAGCAGATCGGCTTCGATCTTCTCGCCGTCGGCCGTCGTGATCAGCCAGCGCTCGTCAACGAACCGCGCAGCGGCAATCTCGACCCCAAAGCGAATCCTGTCGCGAAGACCGTCCTGGTCGACAATCGAGAGGTAGTAGTCCTGGATCTCCGAACCCGGCGGGTAGGTCTTGGTCCAGTTCGGGTTGGGACGAAACGCGAAGGCGTAGTACCGACTCGGTACGTCGCAGGCCAGACCGGGGTAGGTGTTCTCGCGCCAGGTACCCCCAACCTGGTCTGCCTTCTCATAGATCGTGAAGTCTTCGATCCCGGCCTCGCGCAGCTTCAAGGCGACGCAGATCCCGGACATTCCGGCGCCGATTATCGCTATCCGTGGTGCCATTCGTTCCCCCTGTTCGGAGCCTCGACCCTTGCCGCCGCGCTCAGTAGGTTCCACCGAGCTTGCGGTGGTCCCAGGTAGCGACTCGGACCGCCTCAAAACGGATCGCAACCCGCTTCGGGGCCTGCATTCGCAGCGCCTCGGCGGCATCGTCCCCGAGCGCGTCGATCCCGTCGGCGTAACGGAGCGCCAACTTCTTGGCGAACTCGAAGACTCGGTCGGTATCGCGGATCAGCTCCGCCTCGGCCTCGATTTGAATCCCGCGCACCTCCTGGTATTTGTGGCCGGATTCGACCAACAAGGTGGCGCGGGGATCTCGCTCCAGATTCTTCACCTTCTGCGACTTCGCGTAGGTCCAAATCCAAATCTCGCCCTCGATCGCGAGGAACCACATCGGCATCGAGTGCGGCCAGCCGCGCGGGCCAATCGAGCTGATCACCACGACCCGCTCGGAGTCGAGCAGTTCGGCCTGCTCACGGGGGTTCAGGATGATCTGATCGCGGCGATTCATCTGCCGAGGGATCGTACCTCGACGATCCGGGTTAGGAGGACGGCTGCGACCCCGAGCCGGAACTCCGCGGCCGTAACAGCAACTCCCGCCACGGGGGCTCACCGCTGGCAGCCGCGGTTTCGCCGCGCAACCACGGCCCCTGCAGGTCGTCGTAATGCGCCGAGCCGGGGTGCCCCGACTGGCCGCTGAACGACTGCCAGCGGGAGCTGTCGGGGTCGCAGGGATCGGCAATCAGCCGCCAACACGGCGCCCAGACCGCTTCGTAGGGGC
>JAHEXU010000103.1 GCA_023251975.1 bacterium
GAGGCGGACCGGCTGCGAATCATCCTCAACGACCTCGGCGCCGGGCTCGCGGCGCGCGGCGACGACCTCGCCGTGATCATTGAGCGGGCGAACCCGGCACTGCGCGAGACCGATCGGGTGTTGGCGATTTTGGCGGCGCGAAACCACCGGCTGGCGCGGCTCGCGGTTGACTCCGACCGAGCGCTGGGACCGCTGGCTCGCGGTCGCGCCCACCTCAGCGGCTTGATCGAGGGCGCTGCGGCGACGGCCGCGGCGGCCGCCGAGCACCGCGACGAGATCGCCGCCGGGTTCGCCCGGCTGCCGCGATTCCTCAATCAGCTGCGACTGACCTCGCGGCAACTTCGCAGATTTTCGTTGCGCGGGATTCCGCTCGCCACCAACTTTCGCGCCGCGGCCGCGCCGCTCGCCGCCGCAACTCGTCGACTCGGCCCGTTCGCCGACGTGTCGAGCACCGCGCTGCGCTCGCTCGGTGGCGCCGCCGCGGCGAGCGGCCCCGACCTCGTCGCCTCGAATCCGGTGCTGCGCGACCTCCGCCGACTCGGGGCGGTCAGCGACGGCGGCGCCCGCGCCCTCGCCCGCGCCCTCGCCTCGCTCCATCGCAGCGGCGGCTTCGCGCAGCTCGGGCGTTTCATTTACAACACAGCCGGATCGGTCAACGGATTCGACAGCCAAGGCCACTATCTGCGGGGCTTCGGGCTGGTCACCAACTGTGCCGACTACCTGGCTGCGCCACTGTCGGGTTGCATCGCCGATTGGCAGGGTCTCGCCAACGAGACCGCGGCACCGCTTCGCGCCGAGCGGTCTGGGCCGCCCCGAGGGCCGGATCGAGCCGCCGCCGAGGCGGCCGTCGACGACCTACTCGGTTACCTGCGTGAAAATGATTCCGGCGACCCCGAAGCCCCCACCGGACCCGGCGGCTCCAAGGGTCCCCCCGCCTCCACCGCCTCCCCCAACTCGGGCGGTCGTGGCGATTCCTCGGCCGACCCCGCGCCCGGCAAGGACCGGACCGGCGGCCCCGCGCCCGAGGTGGGTCGATGAGCCGTCATCGCCACCGCGCCCTTGGCTTGCTCGCCGCATCGCCAACGATGGTCGGCGCGATCACCGTCTTGATCACCGTGGTTTCGGTTTTTCTCGCCTACAACGCCAACAGCGGCCTCCCGTTTGTGGCCAGCTATCGAATCAACGCCGAGGTCCCCAATGCCGCCTCGTTGGTTCCCGGCAACGAGGTCCGGGTCGGCGGCGTTCGGGTCGGAATCGTCGAATCGGTCGAACCGATCGCCCATCGCGACGGCAGCGCCACGGCACGGCTCGGACTGCGTCTTGACAACACGGTGCGGCCGATCCCGAAGGATTCGACCCTCGTGATCCGCGCTCGTTCGGCGCTCGGTCTCAAGTACCTCGAAATCGACCTCGGGAGCTCCGAGGTCGGGGTCGCGGAGGGCTCGACGATCCGGCTCGGGCACGCCAGGCCCGCGCCGGTCGAACTCGACCAGTTGCTCAACACCTTCGACGAGCCGACTCGCCGTGGCTCCGCCAACAACCTGATCGAGTTCGGCGACGCGCTGGCGGGGCGTGGCCCGACCCTCAACCAGGCGCTCGGCGACCTGGCGCCACTGCTTGGCGACCTGGCGCCGGTGGCTCGAAACCTGGCCGATCGACGCACCGCGCTGGGCCGATTTTTCGACGCGTCGGGGGCGACCGCCGCCGAGGTTGCGCCGGTCGCGCTGCGGCAGTTGGGCGCTATCGAGGCGCTTGAGGTGAGCTTCGCGGCGCTCGCCTCGGTGGCGCGGCCGTCGCTGCAGGAGACGATCATCAAGACCCCGCCGACCCTCGATGTCGCCAATCGGGCGCTGCCTCGAATCCGCCCCTTCCTGCGGCACCTCGGCGGCTTTTTCACCGACCTGACGCCCGGCGCGCGGGCGCTGGCCGCCCAGGCCCCCGGCCTCAACGCGGCGCTGCGGATCGGGGTGCCTGCGCTGCGACTGGCGCCGCGGCTCAACGACCAGCTCGCCCCTACGGCGGCGTCACTGCGCGCCTTCAACGACGACCCGGCGGTCCGGGCGGGGATCAGGCGCCTGGTCCAGACCGGGAGGGAGCTGACCCCGCTGGCTCGCTTCGTCGGGCCGGCTCAATCGGTCTGCAACTACGGGACGCTGCTGTTGCGAAACGTCGGCGGCCTCGCCTCGCTCGGCGACGGCCTCGGCACCTGGGGCCGGGTAATCGCGCTGAATCCGCTTGACGCCCCCAACAACGAGGGCAGCCCGTCCGAGGGCCCCGCCTCCGGACCCGACGAGGCCAACTTCCTCCACGTCAACCCCTACCCGAACACCGCCGCCCCAGGCCAGACCAAGGAGTGCGAGTCGGGCAACGAGCCCTACCTGCCGGGCGTCAACGTTTTCGGCAACGTCCCAGGCAACCAGGGGACCACAACCGAGGAGCAGCCGTGATGGCGCGCCGCTTGATTCCCGGGGTCGACTACGACGAGCGGGTCTACCATCGCCCGCCGTCGGGCCCCTCGAACCTGCGGGTCGGGCTGCTCTCGTTGGGGGTGGTCGCGACCTTGGTTTTCTTGGCGTTCTCGAAGGGGCTGCCTTTTCGCGGTCATGGCTTCGAGTTGACGGCGCAGTTCGAGAACGCGGCGACCTTGCGGGTCGGATCGCCGGTCCGGATTGCCGGGGTGGTGGTCGGCAGGATCAACTCGCTGCAACGCGACGGCGAGCTTGCCGCGGTCACCTTCGACGTTGACCGCCAGGGCCTACCGATCCACGCCGATGCCTCGATCACGCTGCGTCCGCGGCTCTTTTTGGAGGGAAACGTCTTCTTGGATCTGAAGCCCGGCAGCCCTTCGGCCCCGGCGCTGGCCGACGGCGATTCGATCAGCGCCGCTCGGACCACCGTGGCGGTCCAGCTCGACCAGGTTTTGGCGGCGCTTCAGGCGCCGACTCGGGATCAGCTATCGGCGCTCTTGGAGGGATTCGGAACGGCGCTCAGCCATCGGCCGTCCGCGGCCGACGACCGCGGCCAAGACGCGGCGGTGCAAGGCGAAAGCGCCGCCGAGGCGCTGAACGATTCGTTCCGATACGGCGCACGAGCAGGCCGTTCGACCGCCCAGGTCAATCAGGCCCTGCTGGGCACCGAGCCCGACGATCTGGGTCGCTTGATTTCCTCCGGCGGCAAGGTCTTTCGGACCGTCGCCGATCACGAGGCCGCGCTGCGCGGGCTGATCTCGAACCTCGATACAACCGCCGGGGCGTTTGCCGCCGAGTCGCAGAGCCTGCGCGAGGGGCTGCGCCAGTTGGCGCCGACCCTGGAGGTGGCAAAACCGGCGCTGGCGGACCTCAACGACAGCCTGCCGCCGCTGCGATCCTTTGCCGCCGCGCTTCGTCCCGCAATCAACGAGTTGCCGGCGACGATCGCCGCCGGAACCCCTTGGCTCCGCCAGGCCTACCCGCTGCTCGGCCGGGCCGAACTCGGCGGCTTGAGCGCAAATCTCGCCGCCGCCGCCCCCGACCTCAGCCTCGCTACCCGCTCGCTGGGCGGCCTGTTTGGTGAGCTCGAGCCTGCCGCCCGCTGCACCAGCGAGGTTTTGATCCCGACCGCCGACACCCCGATCAGCGACGACTTCACCACCGGAGTCGAGAACTACAAGGAGTTCTTCTACGCCCTGGTCAACCAAAACTCGGCCGCCCAGGAGTTCGACGGCAACGGCCAGTATCTGCGGGTCCAGGTCGCGACCGGAACAAGGATGCACTCGACCCCGAACCTCGGTGGCGGGGTGACCGACGATGTCCTTTACTCGTTCAACCCGGTCGATACCGTCGGCACGCAGCCGACGCTGAGGACGGCCGCACCGGCGATCAAGCCGACGGCCACCTGCTACCGCCAGATGCCCCCGGACCTCAACGGCCCCGCGGCGACGATCGGCGCCCCGAGTCCGGAGCCGGTGCCGTGAAGCGCGCGATCACCCGCAACCTCCGACAGCTCGTCGCGACGATCGCACTCGCCCTGGTTGCCCTCGCGGTCGGATTCGGAATCCTTTTGCAGCAGGCGGCCGACTTCCCCGCCTGGGTACCGATCCTGGGCGGTGATCGCTTCGAGCTGCGCGGCGAGTTCGCGACCGCCCAGGCGGTGATCCCGGGGCAGGGGCAGACCGTCAACATCGCCGGGATCAAGGTTGGATTGGTCGTCGGGGTCGAACTGATCGACGGCCGTGCGGTGGTCCGGATGGAGCTTGAAAACGAGTATGCGCCGTTGCTTCACGACGACACCTCGATGCTGCTACGGCCTCGAACCGGCCTCCAGGACATGACCGTCGAGCTCGACCCCGGCGCCGACCGCGGCGAGCTTGAGGAGGGCTCGACGGTGCAACTCGCCTCGACCGCCACCAACGTCAACACCGATCAGGTGCTGGCCTCGCTCGATGGCGACACCCAGGCGTATCTCAAGCTCCTGATCTCAGGGGGCGGCGAGGGGCTCGGCGATCGCGGTGAGATTGCCTCGGCGGGATTGCGCCGGTTCGAGCCGACCGCCCGAGACATCGCCAAGATCAACGGCGCCCTGGCGGTGCGGCGGCGAAACATCGCTCGGGTGATCCACAACCTCCGCCTGCTCAGCGAGGAACTCGATCACTCCGACCGCGATCTCGGAACATTCATCTCGGCCTCCGATGTATCGCTCAGCGCCTTCGCCGAGCAGGAGGGTGCGATCCGGGCCTCGCTGCGCGAATTGCCAGCGACCTTGGTGACGACCCGGGGAGCGCTCGGCGCCTCGCAGCGGCTGTCGCGTCTACTCGGCCCGACCCTTCGCGAGCTCACCCCGGGCGCCGAGGCACTGGCGCCTGCGCTCCGCTCAACCAGCGATCTGTTCGAGCAGACGCTGCGCCCGATCCGCGATCAGATTCGCCCCTTCAGCCGTCGGGTCGGGCCGACCGTCTCGATCCTCGCCTCGGCGGCGCCGACCCTGGCCCGCTCCGCAGTCGGCTTGCAGCGCAGCCTCCATCAGTTGAACGGGGTCTTCAACACCCTCGCCTACAACCCGCCCGGCGACGACGAGGGGTACCTGTTTTGGCTCGCCTGGCTCAACCACAACCTCAACAACACCTTCCAATACCAAGACGGTCAGGCAACCGAGCAGCGCAGCATTCTGATGTTGAGCTGCCAGACCCGCCTGTTTGCCGACGCCCAGGCGAACATCCGGCCGGCCTTTAAGACCGTGCTCGATCTGACTCGACTCCCGACCCAGGCGGACATCTGCTGATGGAGACCCAAGCCCCGAGCGCCGAACGGGTCGCGATCGCGGTTGGCTTCGCGATCTCCTGCTTCGCGCTGCTTTTGTTTTTGTGGGTCTCCTTCGGCGGGCCGGTCCCGCTGGGGGCGAAGAGCTACCGGGTTCACGCCTCGTTTGACGAGGCGACCCAGCTCGCGGTCGAGTCCGACATCAGGATCTCCGGGGTTTCGGTCGGTCGAGTCAAGTCGATTGAACTCGGCGATGACGGCCGCGCCGACACCGAACTTGAGATCGAGCCGCGCTACGCGCCCCTGCCGGTCAATACGCGGGCGATTCTGCGCCAAAAGACCCTGCTCGGGGAGACCTACGTCGAGCTGACCAGCGGTGAGGTCGCACGCGGGATGATCCCCGAGGACGGCTCGATCAAGCCGGGTCGGATCGCACCTGCAGTCCAACTCGACGAGATTTTTCGGACCTTCGATCCCGATACTCGCGAGGCATTTCGGATCTGGATGGAGGACGGATCGAAGGCTTTGGCCGGCCGTGGCGACGACCTCAACGACGCGATCGGGGCGCTTGGACCATTCACTTCCGAGGGCCGGGAGATTCTCGCCACCCTCGATCGACAAGATCGGGCGGTGCGCGGTCTGATCCGTGACGGCGGCCGCTTCTTTGCCGCCCTGAGCGAGCGCCGCGGCCAGTTGCGCGGTCTGATCGAGAACACCGATACGGCGTTCTCGACGATTGCCGCCCGCGACGGCGAGCTGCGCGACACCTTCCGGATCTTCCCGGTCTTCCTCGACGAATCACGCCTCACCTTGCGGCGCCTTCAGGACTTCTCGACCGACGCCGATCCGCTGATCGGGCAGCTCCGCCCGGCGGCCCGCCGACTCAGTGGGACGCTGGAGGTGACGAAGCGGCTGATCCCATCGCTGCGCGGTTTCCTCGAGGACTTTCCGAGGTTGGCGCGGCGGGCACCGAGCGGGCTCGGGGCGCTGCGCGAGGTGCTCGACGACCGGGCACCGCCGCTTCTGAGCCGGGCCGATCCCTATCTTGCCGAGGTCAACCAACTGCTTCGAGTTGCCAAGGGGGGTCGCCGCGAGGTGACGGCATTTCTCGGCAATGTGGCCGCCGCCACCAACGGCTTCAACGTTCCGGCCGGCTCGACTTCGACCGTGCAATACCTCCGTACCCTGAACGTTTTCGGGCCTTCGGTGCTGGCGGGTTACCCGGGTCGGCTCGCCGCCAATCGGACCAATCCCTACGTTGCGCCGGGCGGTTACGGATCTCCCGCGAGCGGTCTCGAGTCGTTCGAGACCCGCCACTGTTCAGCCGGTTTGACCGCGACCCTGGACCCGTCCGACGCTGCGGCATTTCCCGGCGACCTGTTCGATCGGCTGCGCACCTACGCCTTCGCGGGGAAGCTTTCAAGCGACGATATCCCGGCCCCCGAGTGTCGCCGACAATCGCCGCTGCGCTCGTTTGGCGGCCCTCCCGGCGAGCGCACCGCCTACCGCCACGTCCGCGCCGATCCCTGAACAGTGTGACTGGTTGCTGAACAGATTGTATGCGCTTTGTCCGTTTCGTACAACATAGAAAAGCGCCTGATTCGGCCCGTCTAAAACTGGGAAATTATGTCCCACTTCTCGGTTAATCCGTGCAATGATGCGAAGCGGAAACAGGGCCATCCGGTAGCGGGGATCCCAAGCCGTGGCCGGGATGGGTCGACAGAGGAGATCGAGAACCATGCGAAAGTATCTGATTGGAGTACTGGCACTCGTCGTCGCGGCAAGCGTCGTGGCATCGGTGCAGGCGCACACCGGCAACCAGACGATCGATGTCAAGACGACCAAGACGAAGTTCCCGAAGACCACCCGCAAGGGCACTGGGCTCAAGGTCGATGTCGTGACCGCGGAGGAGGACAGCGACGGCGCCGGTTCGGCTGGCGGGCCTGACGTTCCGGCTCACGCCAACAAGACGACGCTCTTCTTCTCGAAGAACATCGCCTTCAACACCTCGTTGGTCCCGAAGTGCACGGCCAACCTCGAGGGCACCACGACCGCGCAGGCGAAGGCAGCCTGTCCGGCAGCCTCGCAGGTCTCAATCGACGGTCCCGACAGTTCTGCCCAGGTCAAGATCGACGGTGACGGGCTCGACAACAACAGCAACACGGTGCTGAACGCGGTCGTGACCGCTTTCAACGGCCCCGCCAACAACCAGATCACCCTGCACGCTCGGGTCGATGCGATCTCGACGACGACGATCCTGATCGGCAAGTTGTCGACGATCACCGATCCGAACTTCGGATCGAAGCTCGATGTCCCGGTTCCGGCCTTGGCTGGCGGTGCCGCGATCTCGGACTTCCGGACCCTCGTCAAGTCGGGCCGATACGTCAGCTCGAATTGCAAGGCGACGACGATGAAGTACAAGGCGGTCTCGACCTACACAGACCACGCGGCTTCGACCGCGACCGACAGCCACCCCTGCACCCGGGGCTAGGGCGGGAGTATGAGGAGAGGCACGGGGGACCGGTTGCGTAACAAAGCTTCACCCACATATCGGTGAAGACCTGATCCCCCAAAGGGGCTCCGTTGGTCTCGGCGGCTCATACCCTCCGACGAGACCAAAGAGCCACGGCGAGAAGGGCGGCCCCTCCCCGGCCGCCCTTTTCTTTTAACCTGGATACGCAGAACCGACCGGCCAATCCGCCCCCCATCCCGGCGCCGGGAGCCGATTCGCGCCCAACTCCCGGGCACCAACCCGCGGGTGGTTGCCAACCGACCCCCGACTTGGCCTGGAAAGCCGATTCACTCGCCCGGTTCGGCGCAGCCCGGCTGAGCGGCGATCGGGCCGATCGAACGTGCAGTTCACGTGATTTGGGGCCTGGCGGAGCGTCGACATCCGTATCTGCGGCGACACAGCAGGCGATCCGCAGGCATCGATGGATCATCCCTGGTGAGCGGGTTGATCACCCGGAATGGGTGATCTGGATACTCGTCGAAGCTGCTCCCCCCGCGAACCCGACTTGCGGGATAAGCCACTATTCGAGCGAGGACGCGAAGGCCGCGATCTCGCGACTGGGCAAGCGGGACGCTGATCCCTGGCGGGCCCACCTCTTGAGGCTGGTCGCCCGATCCCGGCGACGGGCCGCTCGATTTGGCCATCTGGTCCCTCTCAACAGCCCACCGGCTTCCGGGTCAAGGCCCGGGTCGATGACGGCCAGGTCGGTCCCGTCGCCGCAGTCGATCACCGCGTCAGCGATCCCGTCGTCGGCCAGCAGGGTGTCGTTGCCGGTCAGGCCGAACAGGGAATCGGCCCCGGGGCCGCCGATCAGCATGTTGTTGAACGAGTTGCCGATCAGGGTGTCGTTGCCCTGGCCGCCGACGATGCGCTCGATTGTTGCGGCGACGGTGTCGCGCAGCCCGGCGGGGCCGTCCTCGGCGCTGCCGTCCTCGCCAGAGGCTCCGGCGATCGTGACGTAGACGCGGAAGGTCCGGGTTACGTAGCTGGCCCGGTCGACGCCGGGACCGCCGTGGATGACATCGGAATCGAGTTCGCCGTCGAGCGTGTCATCGCCTTCGCCGCCGCTCAGAGTGTCGTCGCCAGCGTCGGCGGTGAGCTTGTCATCATCGGCACCGCCGCGCAGAAGGTCGCGGCCGGAGCCGCCGTCGAGGCTATCGTCGCCCTCGTTGGCGCGCAGCAGATCGGCGCCGCCCGCACCCTTGCAGCGAATCGCTGCCCTCGCCCCCGTCCAGGATGTCTTTGCCCCTATCTCCGCGCAGGTCATCGTTTCCGATCGCTCCTCGCAGCTGATCATCGCCCGGCCCTCCGGCCAGCACGTTGAGCGCCGCGCTCCCGCGTAGGGTGTCGTCGCCTGAGCCGCCGAGAATTCCCTCGAAGTCGGATGCGACGTAGTCGCGGGCGCCCGCTGGGCCGTCCTCGGCGTTACCGTCCTCGGCGCTAGCGCGGCCGATCGTCACCGCCGCGTCAAGCTCGTGGTCGGAGTAGTCGATGGTGTCCTATCCCGGGCCTCCGCAGATCAGGTCGGCCCCTTCGCGACCGCGGATGTCATCGTTGCCGTCCCGGGCCACGATCAAGTCATCGCCGACCGAGCCGGTCAGGAGATCGTTCCCCGGGGTGCCAGCGATTGTGGCGATGCGCCCGCGGCAGAGCGGGTTGGCGGAGCGTTGTTCGTCACCCGGGTCTGGCCACTGCCGTCGACGTTCATGGCGTAGGTCTGATAGGTGCCGTCCCGAGAACTCGAGAAGGCGATCCGGCCGTTCACCCCGGGCGAGGTGGCGAGCGCAGATCCGGCGAGTAGCGCCGACCCGGCGACGATCGCGGAGTAGACGGCCAGCGCGCCGCGCGTCGGTCAAGGTGGTCGAACGGCTGATCGGGTCCCTCCCCGGATCGGCCTGATTTCCCTGCCCGGCGATCCGGGCAAAGCGATCGTAGATTGGCCTGGCGACTCGGTCAAACCTCATTTTCTGACCTCCGCATTCGCGGTCCTTTCACAGCTCATCGGCGCCGGGTCAAGGCCCGGGTCGATGATGGCCGAGTCGGTTCCGCCGTCAAGCGTGTCGTCGCCTTCGTCCCCATCGAGCAGGTCAACGCCCCAACCGCGGTGAGGGTATTGGTGCTCCCGCTGCTTCGCGGTAGATCGGCGCCCGAGCCGCCGCCGACGGTGTCGTCAGGCTCGTCGGCGCCGAGCAGATCGACGCCGCTCCCACCCTTCAGCGAGTCGTTGCCGTCGCCCCCGTCCAAGCGCCGGGCTTCGTTTCCGACCATTCCTCCTGGCAGGTTAGCGGCCGACCCTCCGGCCAGCGCTGGTAGCGCCGCGGTCTCCCGTAAGGTGTTGTGGCGAATCCGCCGGATCGCCTCGAAGCGGCACTGGCGTCACCAACGTTGGTGACGTTGCGGCCGCAGGGGCTCTGCGGTTTGGCGGCGGTCACGCTCGGGGTCAGGGAGTCTTGGCGTCGCTTCTTTCGGCCCGGCTGGCCAGCGAGGTTGGGGCCGGGCCGTGGCCGCCGGTGCAAAGCGAGGCGAAAACCCAGCGGTTGACCCGCTCGTAGAAGGGCGGCGTGGTCGAGGCGTGACCGTCCGAGTAGAGGTCCTTACTGCGCGGATTGAGGCCGTAGACGAAGGCCGAGTCGCCGGGCTTCCTCAAGATTGGGGCGGGTCGCAACTCGATTTGGTCGATCGGGATCCCGAGTTCGGGGGCGACAACGGTCCGTCCGAGCTGGACCTTGCCGCGGGATCTGCCGCCAAAGCTGACCGTATCGCACTCGGCGAGCGTGTCGCGGACCTTCGGGTTGAGCGACAGTTTGCCGACCGCGGTGGCGTCGACCGAGGCGTCGTTGGCCGCTGCGAAGGTGTCGGCGACCTCGGCGAGGTTGACGGGGAGCGCGAACAAAAACCCGCCAAGCCCGACCACCAGGGCGGATGCCATCAAGCCCGACTCGCGGGCCCGCGGCAATGCGGTGGCGGTGATTACGAGCAGGATCAAAGCCGGAATCAGCAGAAACCGCTCGACCAACGGCAGACCCATGATCACCAGCAAGATCGCGAAACCGAGCCCGGCTAAGACCATCGAGATGAGGACGATCAGCGGGTACTCGGGGGCCGCTTCGGGGGCTCGCTTGAGGTTTGGGGGAGGCACCCATTCGTCGCGTGCTTTGGGTTTCTCGGCCCAGCGGGCGCGTCGTAACGTCCAGCCGCCGACCAGCAGCGCGGCAATCGTCATCGGCCAGCCGATCGCCCCCGGAATGCCGAGCCGGAGGCCTTTGAAGTACTTCGCGAATCCTTGCGGCGCCGCGCCGCTGGTCGGCTCGGAGAATCCCTCGTCTGCCTTCAGCGCCTTCTTCTCCTTGGCGTGGTTCAGGGTATGGATCGGATCGCCGGTCAGCGCGGTGTCGGTCGCGACCCAGATCAGCGGCGCCAGCCCGACCAAGACGATCACCGCCAGGCGCGAGTAGCGACGTGGCCCGAGCCACAACAGCCAGAGCCCGTAGAGTCCCGCCAAGACCCACGATTCGGGCCGGATCAGCCCGGCCACGCCGAGCAGGCCGAGCACCCGCGCCCAGTTGCGCTCGGTGCCTTCGAGCGCCAGCGCTGCCGCCATGAAGACCAGGGCGACAAACGGCAGGTCTTTGCCCGCGGTCGCCGCTTGGATGATGATCGTCGGCTGCAGCGCGACCAGGACCGCGGCGAGGATTCCGGCCTCTCGGCCAGCCACAGCGCGACCAAGTCGGAAGGCGGCGTAGACGGTGAAAAAGAGCGTCAGCAGCGAGATCGCACCGTAGGCAGAGCGGGCGCCGGTCGGTCCGGCGAGCGAGAGGATCGCGCCGAGCGCCAGGGTCAGCGGGTGCTTGGCGGGGACCGCCTGGTCGAAGTTGGGGATATCGCCGTGAGCCAGCTCGTCGCCCCAAACGAGGGCGAAGCGGGCGTCGATTCCGGGGAAGATCTGGTCAAGCGACGCGGCCGTGATTAGCGCGATCCCGATCCAGATCGCTGTCGCAGATCCGAGGCCGAGGCCCCGCGATCGCTCCGACACCGTCTCGACGGCGCTCTCAGCGCCCAACCAGACCCAGCTCGGCGTAGAGCTCTTCGGCGACCTCGCCTCGTTCCTCGAGGTATTCGCCCTTGGTGTTGACCGACCAGACATCGTAGGTCGTGTCGTTGATCAGGTTGCGGGTCGCCTGGACCGCCGTCCACATCGAGTGGTCTTGGTTGTTGTAGCGGTGCAGGCCGTTGCGCCCGAAGGTCTTGAGGTTCTCGATGTGCTCCAGGTAGCCGCGGATCTCAGCGACCGCCTCGCGGTAGTTGCCGTCATACATCGGGTAGGCCTTCGGGACGTTGACCTTGACCCCGTTGATCACGTTTTCGGGGTTGATCAGCCCGATTCCGGCGAGCTCCTTGGTCGCCAATGCGACCGCCTCGGAGTCGCTCATCCGCCAAATCTCGTCCTCGGGGAAACAGAAGTACTCAACCCCGAGGCAGGTCGTGCCCTGCTTGACCATGTCGGGGCTCCAGGCGCCGAAGTTCTGAACTCGACCGGCCAGCGTGTCGGGGTCGTGCAGGTAAATCCAATTGTCGGGGAAAGGCTCGGGGTCGCTGGTCATCAGCGCGACCAGGCAGAGGTTGCGATAGCGCAGGCGCTTCGCGGCCGCCTGGACCTCGACCGGGGGCGGCGGATCGAGGCTCAGCACCAGGTCCGACAGCGGGATGCTCGAGAGGACGCCCTCGGTCGGGTGCTCGACCGGGTTGCCGCCGTTTGACTCGACGACGACGCCGGTGATCCGTCCGGCGCTGTGGCGGATCGAGGCGACCCGGTTGTTGAGCCGAACCTCAACCCCCTGGGCGGCGACCCGATCGGCCAGCGTCTCCCACAGCTGGCCGGGGCCGAGACGGGGGTAGAGGAACTCCTCGATCAGGGTCGTGACCTCGCCGCGCCGAATCCGCAGAATTCCGAGCAGCGCCTGCCACAGGGTGAAGTTTTGGATCCGCTGGGCGGCCCATTCGGAGCGGATCTCGGAGCCGGGGATGCCCCAGACCTTGTGGGTGTAGGACTCGAAGAAGTTCTCGTAGATCCGCTTGCCGAACCGCGACAGAACCCATTCCTCGAAGGTCTGCGGCTCGTGGTGGCGCATCCGCCGCCGCCAGACCACGTAGGAGGCCGCACAGCGAGCCGACTCGATCACCCCGAGCCGACTGAAGACATCTTGGGCGCGCAATGGGTA
>JAHEXU010000104.1 GCA_023251975.1 bacterium
CTGAGGGGTAGCGGCGAGCTGCCCGCAGGCCGCCGCAATCTCACGGCCTCGGGTCAGCCGGACGGTGGCGGTCAACCCGGCGCGCTCCAGCGCCCGGGCAAACAGGAAGATCGCCGAGCGATCGGAGCCCTCGTACTCGCTGCCGGACGGGTTGTAGGGGATCAGGTTGACTTTGAAGGAGCGCCGCGGCTCAAGCGCCGCGGCCAGCTCTCGGGCCTGGGCAGGCGAATCGTTGACCCCGGCCAACATCACGTATTCGACGAAAACGGGGCGGCGGCGCTCCGCGCTCCAGCCCCGACAGGCGTCGAGCACCTCCGACAACGGGAAGCGCTCGTTGACCGGCATCAGCTCGCTGCGAAGTTCCGGGTCGGCGGCATGCAAGGACAACGCCAGTCGAACCGGCGGACCCTGCGCGGTGATCCGTTCAATCCCCGGGACCCAACCGACCGTGGAAATCGCGGTGTTCGAGGTGGCGATCCCAATCTGGGGTAGGCGCTTGCAGGCGGCGAGAACGGCATCCAGATTCATCATCGGCTCGCCCATCCCCATGAAGACGGCGTGGTTGACCGCCTCGATGCGACGGAAGTGAAGCGCCTGATCGAGGATCTCCGATGCGGTCAGGTTGCGGCCAAACTTCATCGCTCCGGTCGCGCAAAACCGGCAGGTCAAGGGGCATCCCGACTGGCTGGAAAGACAGAGCGAGCGCCGCCCGTCGCGGTAGCGCATCAGGACAGCCTCGACCGGACGAGCGTCGATCGTCTCAAGCAGGACCTTCTCGGTCCCGTCCTTGGCGCGCGCCTGCGCCTTGACGGCGAGCGAGGAAATCGGCAACCGCTCCGCCAACTCGGCCCGCAGCGCCGCTGGCAGGTTGGTCATCTGCTCGACCGTCGCCGCACCCCGGGCCAGCCACTCCCAGACCTGATTGGCCCGGTAGGCAGGCTGGCCCAACTCGGCGAGGACCGCGTCGAGTCGTTCAAGGTCCATCGTCAGCCCGAGCGGTCGCGAACCGGCGGCGGCTGCCGCGGCTGTTCAACGGGGGAACCCACCGAAAAGGATTGCGGTCGGGATGTCTCATCAGGACTTGACCAGGCCCCAGATCCGCTCGTCTCCGTCGTCCTCGGAGCTGATCTCGCCGCGTACCTCGAGGTGATCGAGCAACGACAGCACCACCTGCAACCCCCAGGCCGCGGTTGCCGGACTGAGTTCGACCCCACCCGCAGCAAGTAGCCCTGCGACCACCTCGTAGCCGGTCCTCGCACCATCCCCGAGCGCCGACCGGATCCCATCGAGTTGGCCGCTGATCATCTCCCGATTGGCCTCGATCTTGACCTCGATGTCGCGGAAAGGGCGGCCATGTCCGCTCAGGCAGAGGTCGGTCACAAGCGGCCGCACGACCTCGAGCGACTCGAGGAACTCACCGACCGGGTCGGGGGTGTGGCCGTAATCGAAGAAGGCAAGGACCCGGCCGAGCAGGTGATCGCCACTCAGCATGAGTCGCCGCTCGGGGTGGTGCAAGACGACGTGTGAGGGAGCATGGCCGGGGGTCTCATAGACCTGCCAGGTGCCGAGCCCAGTCTCGATTTCGACCCCGTTGATCAGCTCGTGATCGGGCTCGCCGATCAGGTCAAAAGTCTTCGGCGCCGAGCGGCTGCTCTCTTTGTAGCGCTCGAGCGCGGCAATCGGAACCCCGCTTTGACGCGCCACCTCGAGTCGCCGCAACAGAGCACCTTCGGGATCGGAGGCAAGCCTTCGGATGTGCGCCCACGACGGATGCGCCCAGAGCGGGCAGCTGGCGCGCTCGACGATCGGACCGGCGAGGCCGAAATGATCAGCGTGGCTATGAGTACAGACGACCTGAACGATCTGCTCGATCCGATAGCCCGCCGCGGCGAGGGCCGATTCGAGCTGCAACATCCCACCCGGGCCGCCGATTCCGGTATCGACCAGGGTGGGGCCGTGATCGCTCTCGATCACCCAGGCGTTGACGTGGGGAACGCCGGGCCACGGCACCGGCACCCGCAACCGCCAGATCCCGGGAACTATCTTCTCGGCGCGTGATCGCGCCCGCAGCTCTGCGTCCGGGGTCGCGCTCACCCAACGAGGGTACTCCGCAAGTCCAACGAGCGCACCCCGCAATCGCGACGATCGCTATGAATCCGCTCGATGACTCGCCCCGCCCCCAGCACCGTCGTGATCACCTGCACGCTGCTCGGCCTCACCGTCCTCAGCCTCGGCTGCGATCAGGAGAGCGCCGAGAGCGGCGGCGGACCGGCACCCCGAGCCGGGGCAGCGACGAGCCCAGCGGTGCCGGTCAAGGCTCGATCGGGCGACCTGATCCTCTCGATCGGCGACAGCCTCGGCGTCACCGGGACCTACCCGTACCCGCAACGGCTCCTCGACAAGCTCTCGGAAAGCGGCGATTACGAACTCGCGAACATCGCCGAGCCGGGGACGACCAGCGCCGACTGGCTGCCGGGCGAACCGCTGTTTGAAGACAGGCTGCGGCCGCAGCTCGAGGGCGAGCGACGACCGCTGATTTTGGTCACCCTCGGCGGCAACGACCTCGAAGCGGCACTCGGCGGCGCCAATGGCCCGAATGCGCTTTCAATCGCAGCCGCCAACCAGGCCTACGCCGTGCTGGAGCGGACTCGGCGACGAATCGGTGAGAACCTGGCCGAGCTGTATGGGGCGATTCGACAAGCCAACCCAAAGGCGGTGATCGTTTATGTCACCTACCCCGACTACGCCGGTTCGACCTACTGGCAGGAGGCGGCCGGGGCGCTCGGGGTGATCGGCTTGCAACAGGGTCTGGTCGCCCTGCGCGAAACCGCTGCCGCGACCGGCCCGGACCTCCTGATCGATCTGCTCGATCCGACCGCCGAGGCCAATGTCGATCGCCTGTTGAGCGACGGCGAGCATCTCAGCGAAGCGGGCCATGCCTACTACGCGAAAGCAATCGCCGAGCAGATCGCCCCGTAAAGGATTGGGCCGGATCGGCCGAAAGGGAGCGTGAGGCAATGAGTAACAGCGCCCCGCCACCCGGCTTCACCCCCGGCGCCGAATTCGGCGCCACCGCGGCGTACGGGAATGGGGCGGCCGCACCCGCGGTCGCCGCCGCTGCGCCACCGATTGCAGCGCCCGAGCCGACGGTCGCCGCGCCCGCTCCACTCCCGACCAACCCTTCTCCGATCGCCACGCCGGTCGCAGCGCCAGCTCCGGGCGTCGCAGCGCCAGCTCCGGGCGTCGCCGCGCCGGTTCCGGCCGCCCCGATTCCGGCAGTATTCGCGCCGATCCCGGCGGAGGCCCCGCCGATTCCGCTGGTCGACGCGTCGACTGCGGCGGTCGCAGCGCCGGCTCCGATGGTCGCGGCGTCGACTCCGGCGGGCGTCGCGCAGATCCCGGCGCTCACCCGGGAGCCGCTTGACGCCCAACAACTCGCTGCCCAGCTACTGATCCCCGAGATCCACAGCGCCAACCCTTCGATCGGCCCCTTCCGCGGCTCCAGCCGGACCATGATCGCGGTGGTCGGTTTGATCGCGGTCGGGCTGCTCGCGATCGGACTGGTAGTCCTCGGCGGGATCGGCGGCGATTCGACGCCTAGCTCAGATTCGGGATCGGCGGCAATTTCCGATGGGCTTGCCCCCGGCTCTGCCACCCCGAACCTGAACAGCTTCTCGGCGACCGCAACCGACGCCGAATCGATCGTAATGTCGGCGACATCAACCATCGAGACCTACGCGACCGACAACGGCGGAAGCTACGGCGGCGCAACCCTCGAGCAGCTAAGGCTCATCGAATCCTCGCTACCGACCAGCGGGCTCACCGTCAGTCCCACCGAAACCGCCTACACCGTCACCGCGACCAGCCCCGAAGGGGCACAGTTCACGGTGCAACGCAGCCCCGACGGCAACATCGTCAAAAGCTGCAGCCCGGCCAGCCAGGGTAGCTGCGACGCCTCCGGTAGCTGGTAGCGGCGCTACCGCTTCGGCGTAACCCAGATCCGGATTTCGGCGCTGAACACCTCGGTCTCGGCACCGTCGTATACGGAGACCAAAACAGGGGCTTCGCGACCCGCGTCAGCAAGCGGGCCGAGATCGAGCGAGGCCTCGGCCCGCATCCGCCCCACCGCCTTGGCCTTGTATTCGACGCTCATCCCCTTCGGAATCCAGCGGTGCGTGGTCGGCACACTCGCCTCGGCGACGGCGCCCATCGCCATCTCGGCAAGGTTGCAGAGGGCGATCGCGTGAACTCCTCCGAGGTGATTTCTGACCCAGGGGAATTGCCGCATCGCCACCACCGCACGACCCGGTTCGACCGATTCGACCGTGGCCGGGATCGTCAAAAAGTAGGGCGAGGCGAGGCGAAACGCGGCCGAAAAGGCGCCGCGACCGACCACCGGGACGCGGCTGGCGAAGTTGTAGGCGCGAATCGAGAGGCGTTGGGTAGACATCGCGGCCCAGCCTACCTGGTTCGCAGGGTCACTTCCGACGCCCTCAGCAGCCGCTTTGCCTCGCGAATCCCGGTCGTCATCGCACCGTCGGCGTAGCCGTTTCGACCCCGCAAGGTCGCCTCGCCGGCAAACAGGACCCGTCCCGCGACCGGCGCGGCGAGGTCGTCGAGCAGCGACGAATCGGTCCCTTTGGAGACGGTCGAGTAGGAGCCGTGGCTGAATGGGTCGCGCCGCCAATTGGTGATGAAGTGGTCGAGCGGTCGCGGCACCGGGCGCGCCAGGACCGTCTCCAGCATCGCCAGGACATCGGCCAAAAGCGCATCGGGACCGAGCCGCTCGGCGCGAATTCCGGCCCGGCCGGCGTTGAAGCAGACCAAGACCGGAAAGCCGGAGATCCGTTGCAGGTCCAAGGTCAGGGCGTGACGGAACCGCCCGGTCGGAGAATGGAGGATGTGGGTGTGAGTCGCGTCCTCCCAAAACGGTTCGTCGAACGCCAATGCGACCTTCTCGAAGCGACCGTTTCGAATCAACCTAATCGCGCGGCGCTTCGACTCGGGAAGCCCCGGATCGAACCGGATCAAGCCGCGCTGCAAGATCCCCAACGGCACCGTGACGAGGACGTGCGAACCCGACACCCAGCGCTCACTACGCGCCCCCTCGCCGACCCGCCGGACCCGAACCCGGACTCCGTTGCGACCCGATTCGATCGCCGTCACCCGACAGCCGCGCCGCACCTCTGCGGCCCCCGACGCCATCGCCCTGACCAGGCCGCGATAACCGCCGCGGGGAAACTCGCCCTCGCCGACGCCTTGGTAGTCGCGCCCCGGCTCGGCGGCGTAGGTGAGCGAGGTGTTGCCCCACCAGTTCGCCTCGAATTGCTCGGAAACGAGGCGGAGCGCAAAACGGGTGTAGCGATAGTCGTCCGGGGCCAGGTTTTGCCGGTCCAAATACAAAAGCGCCGCGTCGCGCAGCGAAGCATCCGGCCCCAACTCGGCCGCGTAGTCCCCGAGTTGATCGTCGAACTCGAGGTAGCGGGCAAACGCCGCCAGCTTGTGATCCAGCGGCACCTCGCCACCGAGGACGCCGTCATAGAGGCGAAATCTCGCCACATCGAGCTCGATGTCGGCGCTGTCTCGATCAATCCCGACCTGATCGGCAAACCGGGCCATCGGGTTCCCGATCGGGTCGTGAATCCAAGAACAACCAACATCGACCGGGTAGCCGCCGACCGTCTTGGTGCGGGCGCGACCTCCGACCCGCCGCCGACCTTCGAAGACAACGCTCTCAACCCCGGCGCTACGCAGCGCGTTCGAAGCGGCCAGCCCGGCAAACCCCGCCCCGACGATGATCACCCGCTCCGGATCGCCGCTTACCCCGGTGGGGATCGCGCCGTTGCCGTCGTCGTAGGTCTGGCCGGTCGCCGCGGCTGCCGCGATCGGTAGCCGCAGGCCGCCGACCCCGGTAGAGCCCCCAATTGCCGCCGCCGCCCCGAGCGCGAGCGCCCGCCGCCGACTGACCGGTGGCCCCTGCCCAGATCGTCTCTCAACCGATCCCATACGCCTCCGCCAGCAGTTGCAACGAACGAACCCGATCCTCGATCGAATCGAGGCTCGCCATCACCATCACCTCATCGACCCCTGATTCTTTTACCAGCGCGTCAAGTCGCTGCCGCACCCGCGTCGGCGAGCCGGTGATAACCCGACGACTCTCCCGAACCGCTCGCCCCAACGCCGCCTCCTCGTCCAACGCCTCCCGCAGCCCCGGCAGCGGCCCGATCCGGCCGGTCTGCATGCGCCGATAGGCGACTCGGGCCGGGGCAGCAAGCTCGAACGCCTCTTGATCACTGTCGGCAACCACCACGTTGTGCGAGATTATCGCGTAAGGCTCGGCCTCGACTCCGGGGCGAAACGCGCCCCGATATGCCCGTGCGACCTGCGCCGCGGGTTCGGGATTGATCTGGGCCGCGAAGGCGAATCCGAACCCTTCCGCCGCCGCCAAGGCGGCCGAGTGCTCACTCGATCCGAGCAGAAAGATCGGTGGCAGCGGCGCGTCGAACGGGGCGGCGCGAATCTGCCCGAAGGGATGCCCGGCGGGCCACTGACGAACCCCGGCGCAACAGAGCAGTTCAGCGAGGGCGGCGGGAAAATCCTCGCCGTCGCGAGCGCTGCCGCGGCGGATCGCCAACGCCGTCATCGAATCGGTCCCCGGCGCCCGTCCGATCCCGAGATCGATTCGCCCCGGGTGCAGTGCCGCCAACGCCTTGAACTGCTCCGCCACCCGCAACGGAGCGTGGTTCGGAAGCATCATCCCGCCCGAACCGACCCGCAGGCGCTCGGTCACCGAGGCAATCCGACCGATCAAGATCTCAGGTGCCGAACTCGCCAGCATGCCGCCGCCGTGGTGCTCGGCGACCCAGAATCGGTGGTAGCCGAGCCGATCGGCGGCCCGAGCCAGTTCAACCGTCTCGTGGAGCGCCCGCGCCTCGCCGCGCGCCGCCGCAACCGGCGACAGGTCGAGAACGGAAAGCTTGATCGAATCGGCCACGCCGACAGATCATCGCGGCAAACCGATCCCAACCCCAATGCCAACCAGAAAACCCGCTTAGAAACACGGAATTTCCTAACCGATCGAGTCGATCCGCCCGAGTCGTGTTGAGTGACCTTCGCGTTCTTGATCTCGATTGCCCTCCTGCTCGGACTGGTAATCGGGCGCCGCGGCACCGGTCTCGAGCTGGCGGGCACCGAAGGCGCCGCCGGGGCGCGGCAGCTCGAATCAATCGCCCGCTTCTCCTCCGACATGGTTTCGGTCCTGTCGCGCGACGGCAAGATCCGGGTCCAGACCGGCGCCACCGGATCGCTGCTCGGGCTCTCCTGCCCCGACCTGATCAGTAGCCCGTTCGCCGATTTGATCCACCCCGAAGACGCGCGCGCGCTCGACCAACTGCTCGGCCTCGCTGGCAGCGAGAGCCTGCCGAGCGGACGAGCCCAGCGGTGGCGGCTGCGCCACAACGACGGCTCTTGGCGCCATGTCGAGACGACCTGCTCGCCGCTACTTTCGCGCGGCAAAAACGCCGGCTGGACCCTGACGACCCGCGACATCAGCGAGCAACAGGCGCGCGAGGACCATCTGCGACACCGCGCGATGCACGACTCGCTGACCGGCCTGCCGAACCGCGCCCTGTTCGCCGAGCGCCTCGCTGCGGCGCTTGAACAGGATCGAGTCGGCGGGCCACAACTGGCGCTGATCTTCATCGATGTCGACAACTTCAAAGCGATCAACGACCGCTTCGGGCACGCCGCCGGAGATCGGGTGCTTGCCGAGGTTGGCCGCCGACTTCGCTCGACGGTCCGCCCGGACGACCTGGTCGCCCGGATCAGCGGCGATGAGTTCGCGGTCTTGCTACTCGGAATCCGCTACGACGATGCCGCCTTGTCGGCGGCCGAACGGGTAATCGAAACCTTCCGCGACCCGGTCCTGCTCAACGGCATCACCGTCCAGGTCCGAGGCAGCCTCGGCGTCGCCCTCGCCGCGAGCGGGGCCAACACCGCCACCCACCTGCTCGACCGCGCCGACCGGGCGATGTATCGAGCCAAGGGCGAGGGGAAATCGTGCATCCGGATCGCCGAACCGTGCGAGGACGGAGGTCCGTCGGCCGAGGGCTCGGACCTCAGCGTCGAGCGCGCCAACCCCGAAGACGGCCGCGACGAGATCCTCGCCATCCTCGACGGCCGGACCCGCCTCCGCCCGGTCTTCCAGCCGATCGTCGATCTGCGCGACGGCGCCGTCGTCGGTTACGAGGCGCTGGCTCGCTTCGACGATGTCGGCAAGCGGCCGCCGAACATCTGGTTCGAGCTCGCCCACCAGTGTGGGCTCGGCCTCCGACTCGAAGCAAAGGCGATCGAGGAAGCGATCGCCGCGGCAGCCTCGCGCCCGCCCGGAACCTACCTGTCGCTCAACATGAGCCCGTCGGCACTCGGCTCCGACGAGGTTGCCGGGGTCCTGCCGACCGACCTCAGCGATGTCGTGATCGAGGTGACTGAGAACGAGATGGTGATCGCCGGCCCCCACCTCGACGACGCGCTGGCGCGACTTCGCGAGCGCGGCGCCCGGATCGCGGTCGACGACGCGGGCGCTGGCTACGCCGGACTGCGCCACCTCACAACCCTGCGTCCAGACGTGATCAAGATCGACCGGATGCTGATCGACGGGGTCGCCGGCGACTCCGCCAAGTTCGCCCTGGTCGATTCGTTCGTGCGCTTCTCGCGTGAGCTTGACGCCCAGGTCTGCGCCGAGGGGATCGAGGAGCTGTCCGACCTGCGAGTCCTGGCCGACCTCGATGTCGCCCTCGGGCAGGGGTTCGTCCTGGGCCGCCCGATCGCCGGCTTTGGCGGCGCTTCAACCCCCTCGATCGATGCGATTCTCGACCAGACGGCGAAGGCGATGCGCCTTCACCGCGGCCACGAGAACTTCGAGAACCCGGTTGCCGACCACCTGCTCGAGCAGAGCGCCGCCCTGCTCGCATCGGCGCGCAGCCGTAGCGAGGTTTCCGAGGCCCTGCAGGTGATCGCGGCGGCGCTCCATGCCGAGGCGGTCTGTGTCTCCGCGATCAGCGACGATGGCTCGGGCGTTTATACGGTCGCGGTCTGCGGCGGCTTGACCGAGGTCGGCCACTACCAGCTCGCCGACTTCCCGGCGACCGAGAAGGCGTTGTCGACCGGCGAAGCGGTGCAGGTAATCGTCGGCAAGCGTGATGCCGACCCGAACGAGCAGCACCACCTGGTCGAGGAGGGGCACAACTCGATGCTGATGGTGCCGATAGTGGCGGGCAATCAGTCGGTCGGACTGCTCGAGATGTTCTCGCGCGAGTACCGACCGTGGTCGCGCTTGGAGCTAGCGCGAGCGCGCCTTTTCTCCTACCAACTCGGGATGAAGATGCACACCCGCGAGGGAATGATCAGCTTCCCGTTGAGCGGCGAGGACGACTGATTCGGGCAGGCCGCCGCCGCGGCGGTCAGGCGCTCAGCCAGGCGGCTACCGCGCCCCCCAACATCGCCTCGATCTCAGCCTCGCCGACCCCGGCGTCGACCAGCGTCGGCAGCACCGACTCGAAGATGAAGCCGAAATGCCAATCCGGGACCATCGCCCCGATCAGCTCGGCGGGGAACCAGTCGATCGTCGCGCAGGCATCGTGCGAGAGCATCATTCGCTCGGCGTAACCGCGTTTGCACAGCTCGACGACAACCGCGTTGCGCTCGGCGGTCGGGCAGATGATGTCGAGGCCGTAGCGATCCATCCCGATATACGGACCGCGGCCCAGCAGTTGCTCGATGTAGTCGAGGTCGGTGCTGTCGCCGGTGTGGGCGATTTGGACCTTGGCCGGATCGATTCCCTCGGCATCAAACAGATCCATGATCTCGAGGCCGCGGCGGGTCGCCGGGTGCGAGTGAGCCATGATCGGAGCACCGGTCCGACGCGACGCTTCGGCGGTGGCGCGGAGAATCTTCTCAACGTGCTCGGTTATCCCCGGCTCGTCGACCGCACACTTCAAGAACGCCGCCTTGACCTCGCTGCCTTGGATCCCGACGGTGATGTCATGGACCAGCGCGTCGGCCAGCGCCGACGGTTCGGCGTTGGCGAAGTGCTGCGGCAGAAAGGTGTAGTGCGAGCCATAGACACCGGTACACAGCACCAGTTGAATCCCGGTCGCCTCGGTTACCGCGAGCGCCAGGTTGACATCGCGGCCGAGGTCCATGCAGGACGGCTCGACGATGCTGCGGACGCCGTGCCCGATCGCCAGCTCGACCTGGGCGACCGCCCGCGCAAGCTCAACCGTCTCGTCATAAAGGTGGGGGAACTGAACCCGGACCGCCTCCGAGCTGGTCCGTAGATGCTCATGCGCCAGGGTCCGCCCGAGCTGCGATACCTCGATCGGGCCGTTTGTCGTTTCGACGATCGCGATCGGCCAACACTACCTCGACGCGGGCGCTAGCGTCTCCGAGATGAGCCAGACCCCCCTGCGTCAGAAGACGATGTTCATCTCCGGCGCCTCGCGCGGCATCGGATTGGCGATTGCGCTGCGCGCGGCTCGCGACGGCGCCAACGTCGCCCTGGTCGCAAAAACGGCCGAGCCGCACCCGAAACTCGAGGGCACGATCTACACCGCCGCCGAGCAAATCGAGGCCGCGGGCGGTCAGGCGCTGCCGATCCTCGGCGACATTCGCGATGATGGCTCGATCGAATCGGCGGTCGCAGCCGCTGTCGAGCGGTTCGGCGCGATCGACATCTGCGTTAACAACGCCAGTGCGATCAACATCGTCGGCACCGAGGGACTGGAGCCGAAGCGCTACGACCTGATGCAGGACATCAACTGCCGCGGCACCTTCATGGTGACGCGAGCCTGCATTCCACACCTCCGCAAAGCCGCCAACCCCCACATCCTGACCCTGGCACCACCGATCAACCTCGATCGCAAGTGGCTCGGCGGGCACGTCGGCTACACGATCGCGAAGTACGGGATGGCGCTGGCGGCGCTCGGGTTCGCCGAGGAGTTCCGACCCGATGGGATCGCGTCAAACACCCTCTGGCCGCGCACCCTGATCGCGACCGCCGCGGTCCAAAACCTGCTCGGCGGTGAGGCGGCGATGAAGCGCGCCCGCAAGCCCGAGATTTACGCCGACGCCGCCTATGAGGTTTTGACCCGGCCCGCGCGCGAGTGCACCGGCAACTCGTTTTTGTGCGAGGACGTGCTGGTCGAGTCGGGGGTGCGCGACCTCAGCGGCTACGCCTTTGCCGGCGCCGACGCCGAACTCCAGGTCGACCTCTACGTCGATGAACCGAACCCGCCCGGACTTCCCTAGCGCTCAATCGAGCGGTCGGTAGAGGGCCAGGTTGTAGGGCTCGGCGCGCCAGGCCCTGACCAGGCCTGCCTCGAGGTAGGGATCCGCCGCGGCGAACCGCTCGACCTCAGCCGGGTCGTCAACCTCGAAGGCAAAGAAGGCGCCATGCGGCGGATCACCGAGCGCACCGACAAAGGCGAGCTTGCCGCGCAGCATCCAGCGGCGGGCGTGCGCCAGATGCGCCTCGCGATAGGGAACTCGCCGCTCGAGCATCTGATCGACGTAGTCGTAATGGAGCGCGGTCATCAGCCTCGGCCCGCCAAACTGCTTCATAGCCGCCAAGGCTATCCGAGCCGCCAACCACAACCCCGGCTTTCCGGAGTATCTCCCGCGCCTCCGCCGTGCCGCCCCTTTAGTTAGCCGAGCTTCTCGATGGAAGATGGAGACTCGACGCGTCGCGGAGACGCGTCGGCTGCCGTCGGTTCAAATTCGAGATCTTGAGGAAGGCGACGACGCCGGCCGGACCGATCTGACCCTACCGGCGAGAAGCTAGGGTGGCGGGAAGCGATGCCGTCCCCCGACCCGAAGCCGCTGCTCGTCGTTGACACCCCGTCGATGCTCTACCGCGCCTTCTATGGTCTTCCGAAGTCGATTGTCGGCGTCGGGCGGCGCCCGGTCAACGCCCTGCTCGGAACCGCCAACCTGATCCTCCGCGAGGTCGCCGAGCACAATCCCCGCGCCGTCGTCTTGTGCTTCGGAGCTGACGCCGCGACATACCGGACCGAGCTCTATCCGCCCTACCACGCGGCGCGCCCCCCGATGCCCGATCTGCTGGTCGAGCAGTGGGATGACGCACCGCAGTTCTTTGCGGAGTTCGACTGGCTGATCGCCGAACACGACTCGCTCGAGGCCGACGACCTGCTCGGCAGCTTGGCCCGCCTCGAGGCCGAAGCGGGCGGGCGGGCGCTTTTGATGAGCGGCGATCGCGACATGTTCCAGTGTGCCAGCGAGTCGGTGACGATCCTTTACGTCTCGACCGGCGGCAAGGCCGGCGGCGAGCCGATCGGGCCCGCCGAGGTGCGCGAGCGCTACGGGGTCGGGCCGGAATTGGTCCCGGATTTCATCGCCCTGCGCGGCGATCCCTCCGATGGCCTACCCGGAGCAAAGGGGGTCGGGGAGAAGACCGCCGCGGAGTTGTTGCGAGCCCACGGCTCGCTCGAAGGCGTGCTGGAAGCCGCGATCGGGGAGCGCCGCGAGAAGCTGCGCTTGTCGCTACTCGGTGCCCGCGAGGAGCTGCTCGCCTTCAAGGAAATCGCGACCGTCCGAGACGGCGGATTGGAGCGGCCGCCCGACCGGGCAACCGACTACGAGCGCGCCGCCAAAGCTGCCGAGGCTCGCGGCATCAACCGCCTGGCCGCGCGACTCCGCGAGAACCTCGGCAAGTAGGGCTCGCGCAGGAATAGCCGCGCGAGTATGGCTCCCGAAAGAATAAGTGCGTCATTTAGGCGGTCGAGGAGCGAGCGGGGTGGTGCCGACGTGAGGCTGTAATAGCAGCGCTATTGCGGTCTTGCGGCGGTGCAGCATCCGCGACGCTAATCGGCCGCGTAAAGGCGCAGTTATTTTTTCGGGAGCCCTTAGGGCGGTCG
>JAHEXU010000105.1:0-1059 GCA_023251975.1 bacterium
GGCGGTGGCGAGGTGGCGGGAGTCGGGGGAGTAGGCGAGGGCGCGGACGGAGGCGGTGTGGCCGGAGTAATGACGGAGCAAAGCGCCGCCTCGTTTCGGCCGGTCGGGCAATTCCGAGGCCAGGCTGATGTCACCGAGGTGGCCGGCTCCGCCCTCCGGCCACCTGGTTTCGGTTAGGGCGCAGTGAAGCCACTGGGTCCGATGACCGGTTGCGGTCCGTAAATCGAGCCGATTAGCCGCGACGGATCTGAAAATCGTTCCGGTCAGATTCGCTTCGTCGAAGCTGACATCAGCGAAACGACAATCGTGAAACTCAGCTCCGCTCAGATCAGCCCCGTCAAACCGGCAGGCTTCGAATCGAATCCGCTCGAAGCGGGCGCCCCGCAGGTCGGCATGGCGCAGATCGAGCGAGCCGAGGCGGAGCGCCGACTGTTCAGGCGGGCCGCACAAATCAAAACCGCGCAACCGCGACCCCCGGAGATCGAAGCCATCGAGTGGAATTAGCGCCTCGCCGCGAACAACCGCGCCTGCGCAAAAGCCGAAGATGAGTTCCGACGCGCGCTCCGCATAAGGTGCTCGCAGCAACTTCAAAGCCGTCAAACAGCGATCACGATCCGGGCGTCCGGATGCGAGCAATTCGGCGAGAAAGTCGAGCGTCTCCGAACTTGGCGCCGGGAGCTCAAACACCGTACGCTCGCCGTCGATCAGGGCACGTTTCAGCCGCCGGGCAAGAAAGTACTCGAGCAATGATGCGTGGGCGAATCGAAACCCGTCTGAATCCGGACGGACGATGAAGGTGGCGGTTCGTAAATCTTCCTCGAGGTCGGTGAGTTCACGGCCTCCTGCCCGCAATTGCGCTCCAACCCCGTCATCTCCGAGCTTGCGACGAGCAAGCCAGGCGTTGAGTTTCGGAGCCTCGATCGAACCAAGGCCATCCCGCCACGACCACAGGGCGAGGTCTTCCATCAGGATCGGCTTCACGTCGTCGGAAATCTTGTGCCGGTTGCCGTCTCGCGCCAGCCATTCGAGCACCACCTGTTCGTAGAGGTCGACCGCGCT
>JAHEXU010000105.1:1069-12901 GCA_023251975.1 bacterium
TGCGAGCGGCGCGTGCAAGCCGGTGCAGGCTGTGGGTCACCATCTGCAACAGGACCGGGCGACCGACGAGTTCACGCAAATCGTGAACCCGGTCGAACAATCCCAACGTCTCCTCAACCCGAACAAGGTCGCCGTCATACAACTTTTCCAAATACTCGCGAACCTGAGCGTCGTCGAACGGCAACAGGTGCAATTCGGTGATGTCGTGGGGTCGAACGTTCCCTTTGCGGGCACCGTCGAAATAGCGCTGCTGAATCTTCAGAGTTTTAAAGTAGTGGTCGCGGCAGGCAATAACCACTCGGCCCACCTGGTCGCCAAACGGCTGCAGGCGAAGCCCTTGCCCGTCGGCCAAGTCTTCGCCCTCAGCGGCCGGCTCAAACACTCGGGTCGGCAGGATCTTCAACAACTCGCCGACAAAGTGCGATCCTCGATCGGAACCGATATGGACCAGGATCTCATCGAGTCCGTCGAAAATGACCACGGCGCGACGACGGCGCACGTGGTCGATCAATTCGCGCGGAGTCACCGCCGCCACACCATCGTCGGTGAGGTTGCTGGCGATCAGTCCGGCGAGGATCGCTTCAAGCACCGGTGAGGAGTCACGCACGTCGGGCGCCAGTTCGCTGAGGTCGAGATAGATCGGCAGGCGTGCGTTCGATCCGCCACCCCGGAAGTCCTTGATCAGCCGCGATGTCACATCGCGAACCGCGGTTGTCTTGCCGATTCCATACTCGCCTAGTACCACCAGGTAGGGGCTTTCAAGGCCCGGCTCCCCCGCCCCACCGTTCGACCACTCGACGATGAATTCTTGGACGCAGACCTCGCCTTCGCGAGCCGGGAAAATTTGATTGTCCGCCGGCTCCGAATCCGCTGATCCGTCGTCGAGGGCAGCGCCGGGCAAGCGATCGCGGGCCTCGAACTGAGCAACTCTCGCCCGGGCATCGACCGGCTTGATGTCGGGTGCGTCAACCGCCAGCCGCGACTCGACCCGGTCGATCAGCCGCTGCTCCCCACGATCGGGAAGGATCGGCTCGAGATAGGCAAAGAGTCCGTTCGCATACTCCTCGCTGTAACCGTCGCCCACGCAGCGCTCGTACCCCTGACCCTGAAAGCGATAGATCATGCCGCGTTCGGCGCTCCACTTTGTCCCCAAATCGCGCAACTCGGCGGCGAGCACAACGGCGCCGGGACGGAGCCCCGACGGCTCGCCCAGCGCAAGGTAAGCAACGTCGAGCAGCCGCAGGACCACGTCTGCGCTCGCGATCGCCGTCGCGCGAGAGTCGGATTCGTATGGGAAGTCCCAGACGGTGACGAGCTCAACCGGAACGCTCCGGAGTCGGTCCGCAATCGCCTCGACAAGTTGATCGGCCAACTCGCTGAGCTGGGGCCGATCGAGGCAAATCACCCGGACACCCCGGTACGCCTCCGATCGGATCCGCACGTCTCCCAAGCGCTCTTTCACCGCCGCGGCGACCCCTTTGACCAAAGCGGTTGTATCTGGCTCGCCGACGAACCAGGTCCGGCGGCGAAACGGGTCGCCCTTGCCGGTGTCAACCGCGGCGATAAACACAAGTCCGACCGCGGCGGCCTTGTGGTTGACGCGGCTGCGAAACTCGGCGAACCCCTCGATCGCCCGCTTGTCGTCGGGGAAGAGCCGGTCGAGAACCGAGCCAAGGATCAGCTCGTCAGCGCCAGCGGGAGCGTCCCCGATCAGCCCAACCAAGCCGTCGATCCGAGCCTGGTCGGCCGGGCCCAGATGCTCGGCGAGGCGGACCAGCGAACGTGCGGCCGTTGCCAGCTCGAGCCGCTCGCTCATCGGTCCCTTGGCCGATCCCGCGCCCGCTCGAGCGACTGGATGACCTCCAATGCGAGCGCGTCTCGCTGGGCTGGATCCAGTTGTCGGTAGTCGCGCCACGGTCGTCCACCTCGGACGCCGAGCATCTGGCGGTCCGCCAGAGGTCCGAGGTCGTCGCCGGCGACCCCACGCCGGGGGTCCGCCAACTGGACCGGTACCTGAATCACCGGCACCACCGGAACCTTGTGGTGCACCATGTACTTGACCTCGTCGCGGCAATCCGGACTCGAACACCATCCGGGGGTGACCAGCGCGACGCCGAATCGCGCGGCGCCGAGCGCCGCGTCGACCTGGGCGCGGAAGTCAGGGAGCGCCGCCGGATCAAGATCGCGGCTGTCGGTGTAGGACCAGAACCGAAGCGGGCCGGGCCGGGCATCCGAACGCCGCCTCAGCCGGTCGACAAAGTCAACGGCCTCGGCGCGGAATTGGTCAGACGAGCTGACGACAACGAGCAGATGGTCGGGGGAGCGTTCGGCGGCGGGTTCCAGAGATTCCATGCTCGCTCCAGACTATACGAAATCGGTGCGACCGCGAGCCGCACCTTGCCCCCACGCCCAGATCACGGCAGTCGGCCAGCAAAGTGCGCTGCGGCTCTCGCCGCCGTTCTTGAAATCGTTACACGAACTCTCGGTGCTCGGTCACAGAAACTCGCCCGGGGGCGCCGTCATGAACTGCTCCAGCGGCAGGCCGTCGGCGCCGACCAGGAGTTGCTTCACGCCGGGATAGCGATCGCCAAAGCGACGCATCCCGGGGAGGGAATCGCGCTTGCGCCCGCTTTTTAGGTCGATCGCCATCGCCGCGGTGCCCTGTTCGATCACAAAGTCGACCTCGTGGGCCGATTCGCGCCAGTAAGCGGTCTCGATTGTGTCGTCGCTGACGAGGTGCGCCCCAACGGCGCTTTCGACGAGCCTGCCCCAAAGCGCAGGGTCGGACCTCGCTTGGTCAATCGACAAGCGCGCGCTTGCGGTGATCAACCCGGTGTTCAGCGCGAGCAGCTTCGGTGACGATCGGCGCTGCCGAACCTTGCCGGGCGAATAGCGCTCGAGCCCCTGGGCGAGACCGGCACCTGCGAGTAGATCGAGGTAGTGCGCGATCGTGGTGGTGTTGCCGGCGTCGATCAACTGCCCGGTCATCTTCTGGTAGGAGAGAATCTGGCCGGAATAGTCGCAGGCGAGCCGCATGACGCTCCGCAGCAGCGCCGGTTTGTCGATCCGATTCAAAAGCAGCACGTCCCTCGACAGGCTGGGTTCGAGGATCGCGTCGCGAATATAGGCGCCCCATCTCCGCTCGTCCTTGATCATCCCCGCCGCGCCCGGGTAGCCGCCGAAAAAAAAGAACTCATCGAGGCTGAAACCGAACCCGTCACGCATCTCCCCGAACGACCAGTGAGGGGCGCGAATCAGCTCAAAACGCCCAGCAAGGCTCTCGCTGAGGCCGCTCTGTAGACCGAGCGCGGTCGAGCCAAGCAGCACCACCTTGAGTCCGCTGCCCGCGCGCTGCTCCTCATCCCACAGGCGCTTGATCACCTCGGACCAGCGTTCGATCTTCTGAACCTCGTCGATTACGAGCAATACCCCGACGGCGGGGGCGTCGGGAACGAGTGCCCGGGCTGCCAGCCACTGCGCCTGAAGCCAAGCGGCGTCGCGCAGGATCGGATCGTCGGCTGATGCGTAGTGATCGGGTCCGTCGTGGGACTTCGCCAGTTGGAGCGCGAGCGTGGTTTTTCCGACCTGGCGAGGCCCCAACAGAATCTGGATTCGCCGCGACGGCTCGACAAGTCGAGCGCTTGCGATCTTGAGTAGCGGCCGCTGAAACGCTTGCATGACCGATTGAGCATTTTATCTCAATCAGGCAAGCGGACCGTGGAGGTGGGCGCGATCGCCACCATGAACGACCGCCCTCTGACCGGCTCGGACCCTATGACGACTGGCGTCGGAAGTTGTTGAGCGCCGGATTCGGTTCAACATTGCCCGCGATGTCGGTCGCGCGGATCCGGATCGAGTGCCGACCGCCGGCAACCTGCCGCGACCAGGGCGAGCTGCACTCAACAAATGGATCGTCGTCGAGCTTGCACTGGAAGGTGACGCGCGGCTCGTCGGCTTCGAACTCGATGCTGACGGCGGGGCGCTCAACCCTCGACGGCACCGGCTTGATGATCCGGGTATTGGGCGGATCTTGATCGTCGACGGTCCAATCCCTGACCGCCGGGCTGAGGTCAACCGGGTTGCCGACCCGATCGGTGGCGCGGACTCGCAGGTTGTGCGCCTGGTTTGAAAGCGGGCCGACGAAGTAACGGGCCGAGCAGTCCTCGAACTCCCGGCCGTCAATCGAGCAGGCAAAGTAGTCGGCCTGCGAATCGAAGACAAACCGACCGACCGCTTCATCGACTACCCCGCTCGGACCGGCGACGATCGCGGTCTCGACCGGCTCGGTCAGGAGGTAGAGCTCGGAGCCTCGCCCCTGGAGGAGGCGGCTGTCGCTCCAGGCGCCGTCGAAGACCCCCTGGGCAGAGTCGGCGCCCTGGTAAGAGCCGAAATCGAAGCCGTCGCTGAGCAGCCCGGAGAACCGCGACTCCGAGCTCGACATCTGCGCCATCGCCGAGAAGCTGGCGCCGCCGTCGGCCGAGGAAACGTAGTAGCGCTGGACCGATCTACCGTTTTGGAAGTCTTTGGTGCTGTAGAGGGTCGCCTCGACGAGGCCGCTGGAGCGGTCGACGCTGAGCGCCGGCAGGAAGTGATCGTTGGTGGCGAGCGGCCCGTCGTCGCTCAGCCGGATTGCGGAGTTGGCGGCGGGGAACTGGTTTGGCGCCGACGAGGCGGCGAGGTAGCTGTCCCAGGTCGAATCGCTCCCGGAGGCACTGCAGCGGGTTCCGGAGCCGTTGGCCCGCAGGTCCGAGTAGGCGGCGTATACCTCGCCGCCGGGGCCGATCTCGACGCTTGGCGCCGGGTTGACCAGCCCGGCGGGCGCGGCGATGATCGGGCAGCGCTGCGGCAGCGGATCGACCGCCGGGCCGGGGTCGGCGTCGTCGAGATCCTCGATCTTGGTCTCCTCATCCCAGGCGGCGGCGAGCGCACAGTTCTCCAGGGCGGTGCAGCGGTTCATCTCGATCGCGTTGTCGGTGCCGCCGTCGTGCCAGATCGCATACAGGTCGCCGTTCGGGGCGACGGCGATCCCGGGGCGCGAGAACGCCGAAGGCGTCGCGCTCAGCGACGGCAACAGCGGACCGGGGGTCCAATTGTCGGGATCGTCGCAGGCGGCCGAATCGAGCGAGCCGTCGCACTGCGCGAAGACAATCTGGCGTAGCGGCCCCTCACCCTCGACCCAGATCACATACAGGTAACCGCGGCGCGGGCTGCTCGGCCAGTCGTCGACGACGATCGTCGGGGCGCCCTGCGGGGCGGCCACCCGGCGGGGCAGCGCGGTGCTGAGTTCGCTTGGCCGGGTCAGCGCCGGGCCCGCGAAGCGATTCGTAACGATCCTTGAACCGTCGCCCGTTGCAGCCATCGCGACCCAGATGTTGCCCGCCGAATCGGCGCTCACCGACGGGTCGCAGCAGACCTCGAGGCGCTGGTTGCCGCCCCCACCGGAGGTAGCGATCCGACTCCGCGACGGGATCACCCGAGAAAAGAAGCGGCCCGCCACCATCCCGTGGTTTGAAATCCAGACCCGCGGTCGGCCTTCGGGGCCAGCGGCGGTGGCGGCAAGGCGCTGCGGGTTCTCGGCGACGAGCGCAACCGCGCTGCCGACGCTCGGGCCGCGGTTGGCGCTGAGATCGTGGTCAACCCCGCCGAGCCCCGGCGCTAGCGCCGAGGCCGGGCCAGCCCAGACGGCCAGTGAGCCGACCACTCCGACCAACCCGCTCACAGCAATCTTCCGCAGTCGTCTCGGCATCAGGGGGGTGGGAAATCAGGTTCGGGTCGAATCGTCGCCGCGGCGGCCGACTACGGATCCTTGGTCCGGGCGTTCGCCGGGTAAAACTCAGCCGGGGCGAATAAGTTGCGCCGCCGCAATTCGCAGATCCGCCGGGGTCGTCACCTTGAGGTTAGACGGATCGGACGGTTCGATCACAATCGTGCCGCCAGCCAGCTCGATCAGCATCGCCTCGTCGGTCGCGGTTTCGAGCCGCCCGCCTTGGCGCGCCATCGCCTGGGCCGCCGCCAGCGCCTTACGACGAAACACCTGCGGGGTCTGCGCCGCCCACAGTCGCGCCCGATCAAGGGTCCGCTCGATCACGACCGAGCCTGCCTCGCAGCCGCTCGCGGCCAGCTTGACCGTATCGAGGATCGGCGCTGCCAGGATTGCCGCGTCGGCCTCCGAAGCCCCGCGCAGTCGAGCGATCACCGCGTCGATCGCAACCGCGCTGACGGCGGGCCGAGCGGCGTCGTGGATGCAGATCAGCTCGCCCTCGCAGATCGCCAGCGCGCGCGCCACCGAGTCGGCTCGACTAGCACCGCCGCTGATCACCCGGGCCACGATCTCGGCCGCCGCGAGCAGCCGACTCGCCTCGTCCTCGCGACCCGGCGGCACCGCAACCACAATCCGATCGATCCCCTGAGCCGCCGCCAGGGCGCGCGCCGACCAGACGAGCATCGCGTCCCCCGCGATCGGCACGAACGCCTTCGGGCCACCGGCCCCGAGCCTTTGCCCGGAGCCGGCGGCCGCGATTACGGCGGTGGTACTCAGCGCTGCCTCAGAGCGCGGCGCCGACGGTCGCGCCGAAGCGCTCCCGCAATAGGCTGTCGAGGTAGTCCTCGGCCCCCTCGGCATCCTTGTCGAGCGCATACATGAACTCGGACGCGAGGATTCGCTTCGCCCTCGTATACATCTGCTTCTCGCCGGTTGAGAGGCCCTTCTCCATCTCGCGAATTGCGAGATTTCGAACCACCTCGGCGAGTTCGTAGACATCGCCCGTCTTGATCTTTTCCCGGTTGTACTTGAAACGCCGATTCCAGTTCTTCGGCATTTCCGATACCTCGCCGGTCAGCACCTCGAGCACGCGGCGGACCGCGTCACCAGCAATCACCGGGCGCAAGCCCGCTCGGTCCGCGTTCTCACACGGGACCATCACGGTCATGTCGTTGTGCAGGATACGAATCGTGAGGTAGTCGCGCTGCTCTCCGAGCAGCTCTCGCGCCTCGCGCTTGAGCACAACCCCGGCCCCATGATGGGGATAAACGACGTTGTCGCCCACTTGGAACTCGCAAATACATGCGAGTCGATCTTCCTCGACGCCCTCCGGCGCCACCTCGATTACCTCGATGATATCTCTACCTCCTCATGCCGACGGGCGCTTCATGCGCCCGTCATGTCTGCATATACCTCTCCGCCGCGTCAATCTCAATGAGACGACGCAGTCCTTGGCGAACCTCATCGGCTCGCCCCTCTCCCACCCCCTCGGTCGCCGCCAACTCCTGCCTTGACGCGGCGATGATCTCGCTCAAGCCGCCGAAGCGCTTGATCAAGGTCTCCGCGATCAGACGTGGTAGCCGCGGGATCCGATTGAGAACCCGATAGCCACGCGGGGAGACGGTTACTTCGTGGGCGTTTACCTTACGGTCGTAGCCGAGTATTTCAGCCATCCGACCGAAGTCCAACAAGTCTTGATGCGGCAGCCCGCCGAGACCCGACAGGATCCCGTCGACGAGGTGATCGGCGGCGTCGGCGCCGTAGTCGCGGATCAACGCCGCCCGCTCGGCGTGCACCCCGACCACCGTGTCCTCGAGCTGCATCTCGATCAGCCGACCCTCGGAACCGAGTTCGATGATGTAGCGCTCGACCTCGGCGGCGGTTCGCAAGACCAACTCGGCCCGCTGAATCGCGGTCAGAACCTCATGAAGCGTCGCCGGGTTGCCGCTCAACTCGCTGTCGGTCAGCCGCCCGGTCGCTTGGTCAAAGCGCTCCCGGTACCGATCGAGCGTCGCCAGTCCCTGGTTTGCCTTCGAGAGGACCATCGGGATCTCGCGAAGGATGTATTTGCACGCCTGGATGTAGAGGGTGACGACATCGCGCCGCGCCGAGACCGAGATCACCAGCGCATCGGTCTGCCGCGAGACCCGTTCGGCGGTCCGATGCCGAGTCCCGGTCTCGCTCGAGTGGATCGTCGGGTCGGGCATCAGCTGGACGTTGGCCCAGCGGATCTGCCGGGCCATCGCGTCGAGCACGATCGCGCCGTCCATCTTGGCGAGTTGGTAAAGCAGCGCCGGCGAATAGTCGACATCAAGCTTGATCCCGCCGGAGAACAAGAACGAGATGTCCTCGGTGTCGCCCAGCACGACCAGTCCACCGGTCCGGGCGTGGATGATGTTGTCGACGCCCTCCCGCAGTGCAGACCCCGGAGCGACCATGTCGATCGCGCGCAAAAGACCCGGGTGCTCGCGTCCATCCAGATCGCCACGATGATCCCCGTAGGCAGCAGCTGACATTAGGACGATCGATGATGGCAGATGCGCACAGGCACCGCTTCGTCGCCGATTTTCCGCTGTTTGCGGCCTCGAGACGAAACCTCCAAAGGCTGGCTGCGCCACCTACGCCGCGGCCGATTCGGGGCCGCGGCGGCGGATCGCGATCCGCAGCGCATCGCGCAAGGTCGCGGCCTCGGCAAGCCCCTTGATCGGCTCCCGATCGGGCGGCCCAACCACCGGGGTGAGGCCGAACTTGGCCGCCTCGGCGAGCCGACGGTCGGGGTGGGTAACGCTGCGGAGCTCACCGGTCAGTCCGATCTCGCCAAAACAAGCAAGCGGACGCCCGCTCGGATCGGCCAGCGGATCACCGCGATGGGCCGAGGCAATCGCCAGCGCCACCGCCAAATCGGCGCCCGGCTCCTCGACCCGGACCCCGCCGGCAACGTTGACGAAGACGTCCGAGCCGCCGAGCGCCGGACCGCCGTGGCGCGCCAAGACGGCGAGGATCATCGCCAGGCGGTTGCGGTCGATCCCGTTCGCGACCCGGCGCGGCGGCACGATCTCGCTCGAACCGACCAGCGCCTGGACCTCGACCAAGAGCGGCCGCGTCCCCTCGATCGCGCACAAAACGACCGACCCGGGGGCGTTTGATGCCTCGTCGACAAACCGTGCCGAGGGGTCCTCGACCTCGACCAGGCCGCCCGCTCGCATCTCGAACACCCCGACCTCACTGGTGGCGCCAAAGCGGTTCTTCAACGCCCGGACGGTTCGGTAGCTGCGCTCGCGCTCTCCCTCGAACAGCAGCACGCAATCGACCAGGTGCTCGAGCACTCGCGGCCCGGCAACCGAGCCGTCCTTGGTGACGTGCCCGACCAAGATCAAGGCGATGCCGGTCCGCTTTGCCAGCTCCATCAGCCGCGCTGCCGCCTCGCGAACCTGGGCGACCGAGCCGGGGGCCGCGCTGAGCTCGGGGCAGCTAATTGTCTGAATCGAATCGATCACGCAGACCGCGGGGCGCTCCGACTCGATCGCGGCGACGATCAGGGGCAGCTCGGTCTCGGTGATCACCGGAACCTCGAGCGCCGCCGGTCCGAGCCGCTCCGCCCGCAGCCGGACCTGCGCCGCCGATTCCTCGCCGGAGATATAAAGGACCGGCGTGCCGGAGGCGACCAGGTTGCCGAGCGCCATCCCGGTAATCGTCGACTTGCCGATCCCGGGCGCCCCGCCGAGCAGGACCAGCGAGCCCGGAACGAGACCGCCGCCGAGCACCCGGTCAAGCTCGCCGACCCCGCTGCGGAGGCGCCGTCGGTGCTCACTCACGACCTCGCGGAGGCGGACCGCCCGCGGCGCGGCCGCGATCAGCGCCGCCGAGGGGCGGCCCGCCCGAGCCGACGCCGCGACCCCGGCAGCCGCCGCGATCACAACCTCCTCAAGGCTGTTCCACTCGCCGCAACCCGGACACTGCCCGGCCCAGCGAAGCGACTCATGGGCGCACTCTCGACAGACATGTTTGCTTCGCGGTTTCGCCATCTCAACGCACCGATGATTGCAAGCGGGTGAGACGGGATAACCGCGTCGGCGCCAGCGACGACGAGGTGGCCAGATCAGCGCAGGGCGCGGGAAGACGGACGAGCGAACAGCGCGTCCGCCAGCGGATCGGCGAGGGTCGCGGCGAAGGAGGCGGTGAGGTGATACGGATCGCGATAGACAATCAGGTCATCGAGCCTCAGCGGACAGGGGTCGGAAGGGCAGACCAGGTGGGCCAGGTCGATCAGGTGCTCGCCAGCCGCAAGCTCGCCGGAGTAGGCACGCTTGACCGCCCGGCGGGCGTCGGCGCGCGACGACTCCTCGCGGGTAAACGAGCAGTCGGCGTGGATCGGGGCGCTGAGCTGGCGGGCCATACAAACCGGCACGTCGATCAGCGGCCGTGGCAGGTCCTGGAGAAGGACGTGGTCAATCCCCGCCTGGTCAAGCAGCTCGGCGGTGCGCCGAGTTCCCTGCTCGAATTCCGACAGCGAGAGGCCGAAATCACCGGCACCCTCCGATCCCTCGATCTCGCCGTGCGATCCCGCCAGCACGACCAGGTCAGGTCGGCGCTGGAGGATCTCGCCAAAGACGTTGTCGCGCCATTCAAAGCACTCGCTGTAGGCGCGACCGAGTCGGCCCTGGATGAACCCGGCCATCGTGCTGGAGCAGCTTGCCTTGGTCCGGGCCTCGAGCCGCCAGTCATGCTTGTTGGCGAGAATCTGCAGGGCGGGGAAAATCTGGGCGGCGTGCGAATCTCCGACCAGGTAAACGAGCCGAGCCGAATCGGGATTGCCGTAATGGCAACCCGGCGGGGTCTCGACCGCGGCGAAGGCGAGGGCGCAGCCGCGCCGGTAGATGTCGGGGAGGTCCTGGCGGGCCGCCGCCAGCTCCGCCTGGCCGGGGGAAGCGGCCCGCGATTCGCCGTAGCCGACCATCGCCGCCGCGCCGAGGACCCCGAGGCCGCCGAGCGCGAGGCCCGCCAGGACCGAGCGCCGATGGTGGCCGACCAGCGCTCGGTGATAACGGATCGGACGCTCGATATAGCGGTAGGAGATGATCGCGATCCCAAGCGCAAGCAAAACCACCCCCAGCCGCAACAGCGGCGCCGGGTCTGGCCACAGGACCCGGGTGTAAATCAAAAGCGGCCAGTGCCACAGATACCAGCCGTAGGAGTGGCGGCCGAGCAGGCGCATCGGCGCCGAGCCGAGCAGCGCGATCGGGCGGGCGCTCGGAGCGATCTCGCCCGCGACCAGGACGGCGACGGTGGCCAGGGTCGGAAGGGCGGCGGCCTTGCCGGGGAAGGGGGTGGTGATGTTGAAGCGATGAAGCGATAGGGCAATCGCCGCGAAACCGAGCAGGGCGAGAGCGCCAGCGAGAGCGCCGCGGCGACGGATCCGGGTGGCGAGTCGGGGCGAAATCGGCGCCGCGTCCTCACCGGCGAGGGCGCGGCGGCGCACCGCGACCACCGCGATCGCGCCGATCGCGAACTCCCAAAATCGGGTCAGGGGGCCGTAAAAGGCCCACGGCTGATTGGATGCGGTCAGCTTGACGCAGGCGATAAACGAAGCGAAAGCGACGATCGCCATCACCCAAAAGATCGCCCGTCGAACCCGGAATCGACCGCGAGCGAACGCCGCCACCGCGAGCAGAAGCAGCGGCCAAACCAGGTAGAACTGCTCCTCGACCGCCAGCGACCAGGTGTGGAGCAGCGGATTGGTCGCTGGGTCAGCCGCCAGATACTGGGTTGTTTGGCCGATGAAGCGAAAGTTCGAGGCGTAAAGGGAGACCGAACGGGCGGTCTCGCCGAGTCCCTGCATCTCCAGCGGGGCGTAGAGCAAGCGGGCGAGGAGAAAGCTGCCGAGCAGCATCGTCATCGCGGCGGGCAAAAGCCGACGGAAGCGCCGCGCGTAAAATGCGCTCAGCGAGAACCGCCCGGTCTTGGCAATCTCGGCGACGATCAGCCCGGTGATCAGGTAGCCGGACAGGACAAAGAAGATGTCGACCCCGACGTAGCCGCCCGAGAAGCCGGGAGCGTGGATGTGAAACCCA
>JAHEXU010000106.1 GCA_023251975.1 bacterium
GCTTGGCCAAGGAGGAGAGCTTTTACCGAAACCTCCACGAGGGCTATCGCAACCATTTCGCCCGGCTCGACGAGCCCGAGGGCACGGTCGGGATCGCCGTCGCGGACCGCGACGGGGCCAACGCCGCGATCGCTCGATATGACACCCTCGACGCGGTGGTGGTGCGAGGCCTCGCCAGTGCGAACCTCGACGCGATGGAAACACTCGCCGAGGCGGCGGGCCCGTAGCGGCTACGGGTGCGGCAGGCCGCCGCCCTCGGCGAAGAACATAAACCAGACCCAGAAGGTGACGCTGACGATTAGGGTCGTGGTCACAAAGACGCGCTCTAGCGGCCGCAGCCGAGTCCCGGCTCCGGGCAATCCGCGAGTGTCGGCCTGACTTTGCATCCAGGGATAGCGCGCCGAGGCCGGTGGGCCGCGACGGGGTTGCTCGGCGTCGCTTCGCGCCTGCGCCCAGCCAGCGATCCAGCCGAGCGCGATGTAGCTGAAGATGATCCCGAACAGGACCACCACGGCGGCGCTGAACGAGGTCGAGGCGGCGCCGCCGTCGCCTTGCACCTGCGAGCCGATCCAGATCCAGCCGAGCGGCACGCCGAACCCGATCACGGTCGCGGCGAAGGCCGTCACGACGGTACCGACCAGGCGCAGCGGCAGGGGCTGATTGCTCTCCGAAGACACGCCCCCAGGTTACCCGCTGCCACCCGCCACAGCCCCGGTCGGCGGGCCGCGCTCAGTACGGCGGCAGGTCCTCGTACCACTCGCCGAGGACTCGAAAGGCACGCCAAAAATCGCGCTTTGCATCCTCGGCGTCGAGCGATTGGTCGATGTCGGGGGTGTAGACGAGATCGATCGTCGGGGTCAGCTTCTGGATCTCGCCCGGGATCGGCTTGACCTGCTCGGCAAGCGGCAGCTGAAGCGAGTTCAGCGCTTCGACGGCCGGCGCGCCCATCACGACGATGCAGCGGGGCTGCACGATCGAGATTTCCTCGGCCAGCCGACTGCGACACTCGCTCGAAGCATCGCCGGGGTCGACGACCGGGCACTTGACGCAAAGCGTGCCATAGACGACGATCGGCTCGATCGACATCCGTTTTAGACTCTTGGTAATCGCGTTTCCGGAGCGTCCGTAGAAGGCGACCCCCTCCTCGATCTCGGGGGTCGAGGCGCGCTGCTTCAACAGCATCACGTCGGCCTGTGGGTGTCCGGATCCGAGAACCGGCATGACGCTGCCACGTGGGCAGTCGCTGCAGTCCTGCAGATCGCGGGTCAATCGGTTTAGCTCGCGGATCGCCCTCTCCAGGTACTTCTCGCGGATCTCGTCGTCGGTTCTAGGCATCGGCTCGGAGGTTTTGACGAAGCCGGGCGCGGTCCTGCGAGATGCAGGCGCGATCGCCACGCCTGCAAGGTATCGCCCTTGCAAATCGGGACTTTTGCGTTCAAGAAAGGAACGCTCGACAGGGATCTAAGAACGGCGCTTGGGGCGGTTTTGACCGCCCTTGACCGGTCGCGGTTCGGCAACCGAACGCCGCGCCCCGCCGCGCCCGCCCGCGGTTTGGAGCTGCTTCAGGGTCTGGATGTAAACGAGGTTCTTGTGTTTGCGGACGATGTCGGCGTCGCGCATCGACTCCAAGAACTCCTCCGGATCGGAGAAGTCACGCATTCGGATTCGAACGCTGCCGAGGGCCTGGGCAACATGGCCGTCGGAGCCGGCTCCGGGAACGATCCGATATTTCGAGGCGAAACGCTGCGCCTCCTCGTTGAATCCGCTGAACGCTACTCGCGGGTTGAAGACCTCGATGATGTCGATCTCCTCCACCATCTCCAGCAGATGCTCGTAGTCGGGCACCGAGTGGAGGCGGTCGAACGGGTGCGGGACGTAGACCAAGCCGCCCTGGCGACGGATCTCGGCCACCGTCTCAGCCATCGTCATCCCGCGCTCGATCTTCTCGTCCAAAAACAGCCCGATCACCTCGCCCTGCTCGGCCGTCTTCACCTCCTCGCCGACGATCACCTTGATTCCGCCGATCCGTTCGGCGTAGTCACGAGCTGCGAAGGCGCCGCTGATCTCATTGTGATCGGTTACCGCGATCACGCCCATCTTGCGGTCCTTGGCGGTCGAGACCAGGACCTCGACCGCGGTTGCGCAGTCGTTCGAGTGGTCGGTGTGCATGTGCAGGTCACAGTCGACCATCGGCCGCTTGGCGAGGCGCCTTTGGACCGCAGGGTTGCCCTCGGGGGGGTGTCGTCGAGCGCAGATTCGGCGATAGATCCCCTCCAGCTGATCGGCGTGGCGATCCCAACCCCCAACCGCGGTCCGAGCTGAAGCGATGATTCGCTCGCGGGCACCCGGATCGCTCAGCAGGCGCTCGATCTGGGCGGCCAGGGTGATTACGTCGCCAGGCGGGAACAAGAGCCCCGCGTCGTCGCTCGCCAACAGCTCGGCGTAGGCGTCGATATGACTGATCAGGGGGGCGGCGCCGGCGGCGATCGCCGAACGAACGCTCGAGGCCGAGGTGCGCGGTCCGCCCGAGGTCGCGCAGAAGATGTCGGCGCCGCTCAACGCGGCCTCGCGGGCGCCCTCGCCGCGCTCGAAGACAACCCGCTCGCGGAGCTCGCGGGCAATTCGAGGCGTCGGGATCGATGCGTCCTCGATTGCGATCACAGCGCTCCAGTCAGGCTCGAGCGAGAGCCGCCGCAGCGCCCGCACGAACAGACGCAGCGCGCCGCGCTCTTCGCGAGCGACGTAGGCGATCCGGGGTCCCGCCAGTCGGGCGCCCGCCGAGCGCATATCGGCCGCAGGTCGAGTCCCGGGGGTGACCAGCTCATAGCGGCCGGGGAAGTAGCGCTCCATCAACTCCTTGGTCGCGGCTCCCGAAACGGTTCGGGCGTCGAAGCGGCCGAAGAAAATCTCAACGATCGGGCGGGCGAGTTGGGTCGAGAGGATGCGCTCGGTCGGTTCGTGAAAGCTCGCGACGTTGAGGCTGCGCGATTGCCGCAACGCAGCCGAGGAGGTGCTGGGCGCAAACGGATCGTGGACATGAACCAGGTCGAACTCGACCGCGGTGAACAGCTCCTCGAGCGCCTTAGAGACATCAACCGGCAATGGTGCCGCGGCCGGTCTCGGGCCATGCGGAACCGGAATCCCCTGCCCGACCTCGAGGATGGCGGGACCGCCGGGGTCGGCGCGCGGCCCGTCCCAGTCGGGCCCAAAGATCGCGTCGGACGATTCGGCGGCGGCGGCGATCGCCCGCCGCGCGTCTCGCAGTGGTCGGCGCGACAACGCCGGAGCCACGACAACCACCCGGTGGCCGCGATCCGCCAGCGCCGCGGCGGATCGGGCGATGGTCTCGTTGACCTCGTTGATCGGCCCCCATCCATACGGGGTGACCTGGGCAATCGTCAGCGATTCGGCGGACACGCGAGGAGCATAGAACGGTGCCGCTGCCGATCGAGCCACAGCTTCAGCCCGCCGGTTCGGCTCGGGAGATCAGGGCGACCGGGACTCCGAGCCCGGCGCCGCTTTTTAGAGTCGCGATGCGGCGCCCGGGCTGCACCGCGTCGCGAATCGAGCCGAGCCGATCGCCGAGTAGATCCGCCGCCGCGTCGAGATCCTCGACCTCGAAGGTGAGCCCCCAGAACCTGGTCCTGCCCGGCCGCTTAACCGCGACCACCTCGACAATCACCGCGCCGATCCGAAAGAACGCCTGATCGACCTCGAGCTCGGCCGGGCCGACGCTGCCACTTCGACGGCGTCGACACCGCACCCCAGCGGACTCAAAAGCGCGCGTCGTCCGCTCCAGGTTCACGCTCAGCACCACCAGGTGATCGATCGCGACGACGCCGTTTCGATGCGACAGCGGAGCCGAATCGGACCTCGCATCGGCCCGATGGGAGCCGAGCCCGTCAAAGCCTGTCGGGTCGAGGTTTTGAAGCGCCCAGCTTCGAACTTCGGCGGGGCCGCCGTCGACGCCGGTCAGCTCGATCGCCACCGCGCCGACTCTGCAGACGCTGCGATCGAGCGTGAACCCCGCCGATTCCCAGCGGTCGCGATCGGCGCCCACCCGCAGCGAGACGATCTGCCGGGCCGGTTCGGCGGGCTCGCTCATCGGGTTCGGTCGCAGCCCCCGGAATGCAAAAGAGCGGGCCCGAGGGCCCGCTCTTTTGGAGATCCAGTCACTTGGACCGGCTTGGTCAGACCTGAGCCTCGGTTGGCTCGGCCTGAAGTTCGACATCCTCCTTGGCGCGAGCGACGGCCGCCTTGCGCGCGTAGGTGGCGATGAAATCCTCGGTCTGCGAGCGCGCATCAGCGTCGGGGCGCTGATTGTGCGGAGACTTCATCAGGTAGGACGAGGGGCCATCCAGTTGCCCCGAAATCCCGTTGTTGAGCGCCAGCTTGATCAGCCGGACCGCGTCGATCACGACCCCGGCCGAGTTCGGTGAGTCCCACACCTCGAGCTTTAATTCGAGGTTGAGCGGCACGTCGCCGAACGACTTGCCCTCGAGCCGGATGTGCGCCCACTTGCGATCGGTCAGCCACGGCACGTAATCGGATGGGCCGACGTGAACGTCACGCTCATCGAGCTCGGTCCCCATGACCGAGGTGACCGCGTTGGTCTTCGAGATCTTCTTCGAATCGAGGCGTTCGCGCTCGAGCATGTTAAAGAAGTCCATGTTGCCACCGACGTTGAGCTGCGAGGTGTGCTGCAGCTCGACACCGCGTTCGTGGAACAGGCGAGCGAGCTGACGATGCACGATCGTCGCGCCGACCTGCGACTTGATGTCGTCGCCAATGATCGGGAGGCCCGCCTCGTTGAAGCGCTCATCCCAGTAATCCTGGCTGGCGATAAAGACCGGTAGGCAGTTGACGAAGCCGACCCCGGCAGCCAGCGCCTGCTCGACATACCACTTGGTCGCCTGCTCGGAGCCAACCGGCAGGTAGCAGACCAGAACGTCGGCCTTGGTGTCGCGGAGAATCCCGACAATGTCGGCGGTCTCACCGGGGGCCTTGGTGATTCGCTGCTTCAAGTACTTGCCGAGGCCGTCGTGGGTCATGCCGCGATGGACCTCAATCCCGAGGTGCGGGACCTCGGCGAACTTGATGGTGTCGTTCTGGCCGGACCAGATCGCGTCCGAAAGGTCCTTGCCGACCTTCTCCGCATCGATGTCGAAGGCCGCGACGAACTCGATGTCGCGGACGTGATAACCGCCGAGGTCGACGTGCATCAAGCCGGGAACCTGATCGCCTGCCTTGGCGTCTTGGTAGTACTGGACGCCCTGGATGAAGGAGTTGGCGCAGTTGCCGACTCCGACGATTGCGACGCGAACCTTGCCGTCGTCGACTCGCGCGCCGCCTGCGTGGGCGCCGTTCGCAGCATCGCTGGTGTGTCCGTTTTCACTCATGCTCGGTAGTCCTCCTGGATCTCGTGATGCGAGCGCGCGCCGCCGCGGAGTAGACCGCATGGCGACAGGTCAGATGCGCCCGTCTGGGGGTAAACACACCGCTGGCAACAGATCGTTACAGCCCGCGCGAGAAGTTTTGGCTCCTCGTCGTTCCTTCTGGATTGCCACCCCGAATCCCCGATCTTGACTGCCGGTCGAGTTTTGCTCCCGGGTTCGCCCGTTCGATCCCGGCGTGGCTCACGTTCATTGGATTTTCCGGGTTCGGGGGGCGCTGGTAGCGCGCGAGCGTCGGCGCCGACCCGTCCGAAGGCCGACTGGCGCCGCGCTCGCCAACCAGGCGGCGAGGTAGGAGGGCATCACCCGCTGAATCTCGATCGTCCGCGGCGAGTAGCCGCGCACTCCAATCGACCTCAAGAAGCTCAGGGCAATCGAGCTCAGGGTTCGACCGCAGATCAAGTGCCAACGGAAGAATAAGTGGTCGATTTAGGCGGTCAAAGACCGAGCGGGGCGACGGCGGCGTGAGGCCGGAACAGCAGCGCTATTGCGGGCTCGCGACGGCGCTGCATCCGCGACGGTCATCGGCCGCGTAAAGCCGCACTTATTCGTGCGCGGGGCCCAAGTTCTAACGGTTGCGTTGGGTTCAGCTCGCCGTCGATGCCGCTTCGGCGTCGAGCAGGTTGAGAGCGCCGCGGACATGCCAAACCCGCTGCACGGTGGTGAGCGCGGTCAGGCCGGCCATTGCGTAGATCGAGGCCGCCAGCAGGTCGACATCGGTAAACAGCTCACCGTCAGCGAAAACAAGGCCGATCGCGAGCAGCACCACCCTGACCGGTCGAGTCGCCAGGCCGACCTTGCACTCGACCCCCAGCGCCTCGGCTCGTGCCCGGGTGTAGGAGACCATCAGGGAGCCGAGAACAACCGCGACGCAACCCGCCGCGGCAACCGAGTCGCCGCGATCGGCGAAGTGCCAGGCGACAACGGTCAAGATCAACCCTTCCTCGAGGCGATCGAGAGTCGAGTCGAGGAAGGCGCCGAACAGGCTGCCCTTGCCGGACATCCGCGAGTAGCGGCCGTCGAGCGTGTCCATGATCGAGCCGACGATGAAGGCGAGCCCCCCGAGCACGAAGAGCCGATTCAAGAGCAAACCGACCGCGACCAGGTGGAGCGCCAGCCCGCTGATCGAAATCGCATTCGGGGTCAGGCGCGACTCGATCAGACGGTTTTTGGCGTAGCTGCGAAACTCGGTGCCGCGACCGGCTGCCGCATCGGGGGGCGGTGTCTGGCTCATCGTCGCCGGGGAAGCTATCGCGCCGCGCTAGGCGGTGCTCTCGGCGACCGGGCGAAACGCCCACGCTGCCGGCCGCGCCCGCGCCATCAAGGCGGCGGCAGCGGTGGCGGTAGCGACGACCACGGCGCCGAGAAACCCGTCCAGCCAGAAGTGGTTCGCGGTGACGATCGTGACAAAAAACACCAGGACTGGATAGATCGTCCAGACGATCTTTGCGACCCAATTCTTGACCAGGGAGACACAGGTCACCCCGACGATCAGGGCGAACCCGCAGTGCATGCTCGGGACTGCGGCGTAGCTGTTGACGAGCAACTTTGCGGCGTCGCCGTCTTGGTCGATCCCGGCGTAGACCGTGAGGGTCCCTTGGAAGTCGTACTCGGGAAACAGCCGCGGCGGGGCCGTCGGGTAGAAGGCATAGCCGACCAGCGCCAGGGCCATCGTGACCATGAAGACGTTACGGACGAAATAAAAATGGTCGTTCTGGAACAAATAGAGCCACGCGAAAAAGCCGATCGTGAGCGTGAAGTGCGAGTTCATATACATGAAGTCCGCGATCTCGATGATCCAGTCGTGATGCAGCGCCGCCCCCTGCAGGTTCGGCTCGAAGAAGAGCCCGACTGACCGTTCCAAGTCGACGATTCGATCGGCGTTGACAAAAGCCAGGACATCGCTTGATTCGGACAGCCCCCGAACCAGCTGATAGCCGGTGTAGACGAGGAAAACCAGCCCGAACTGCCGCAGCATGTCGGGCAGTGTCTTTGGCAGGTACGTCTCAATTTTGGTAATCGCGGCTCGCACTGGCGGACGATTGTAAACGGACCGGGCCGCGCCGTCCAGTCGGAAGCGAATTGACCCGCCAGGTAACCCCGCGCCCGCCTCCACCTATCCTCGGTTCTATGCCACCGAAATCGGGTTCAGGCAAGGGTTCGTGGAAGCGCCCGCGGCCCGATCGGGTCCGGCGAATTCGCGACCGCCTGCGGGAGACCTACGGACGCCCCCGCAACAGCCCGCACCACGATCCGGTCCACGAGCTGATCCTGACGATCCTGTCGCAGAATACCAACGACCGAAATCGCGATGTCGCCTACGCGGCCTTGCGAGATCGCTTCCCTGACTGGGCTTCAATCCGCGACGCCCCTGCGGCGACGGTCGTCGAAACGATTCGCCACGGCGGTCTGGCCAACCAAAAGGGCCCGCGAATCCAGCGGGTCCTGGGGTTGCTCGGCCAGGACTTCGACCTCGGCTGGCTCCCCGAAGCGCCGCGCCACGAGGCGATCGAGTTTTTGACTGGACTCCCCGGGGTCGGTCGCAAGACCGCCGCCTGCGTGATGATCTTCTCGTTCGATCACCCCGAGATACCGGTCGACACCCACGTCTTCCGAGTCGGTGGCCGACTCGGGCTATTTCGGATCAAGGCTTCATTTGAGGAAGCGCACGACGAAATGATCGCGGTGACCGACCCGGCCGACGCCTTCGAACTGCACATGAACCTGATTTCGCACGGCCGTGCGGTTTGTCGGCCGGTACCGCGCTGCGAGGTCTGCGAACTGCGGCGGCTCTGTCCGTATCGGCGCGCCGTCGTTTAGTATCTTCGCGCCTGTCCCGACCGGCAACTTCTCCCCATGAGCAAGCGGACCACCGGCTTTTTCCTTGTCTTCGTCGCGGTTTTTACGATCGCGATTCCGCTGCACGTGATCAACGGGGAAGGCAGCGCCGACAGTTCCGCGGTCAAGGTCGCCAAGGAGGACGAGGCAAACCGCAAGTTGTTCCAGGACAACTGCGGCGCCTGCCACACCCTTAAGCTTGCCGCAACCGACGGGATCGTCGGTCCGAACCTCGACGACAGCACCGCGACCTCGACACCGGAATCGGTACTCGGCTTCATCGGGGGCGGCTCCGGCGGAGTCATGCCCGCCGGAATCCTCAAGGGCGCCGACGCCGAGCGGGTCGCCGGGTTTGTCTCGAAGTACGCCGGCGGAGTCACCGCCGACGATTCGGCCCTTCCGTAAGGCCCTTACCGGGGCAGTTACCCCGGCGACGCGAGGAAAGGCTTCGCCCGGCGACCAAATCATGCCGGGCCGACTCCGGGGCGAACGGCCCGACCCCGGCTTCTAGCGACGCAGTCTGATCCGCTCGACGACGCCGCCGTGATCGGACGGCCACAGCGACTCGGCCCCGCTGGGAACCATCTTTGATGCGTCGTTGCCGGTGATCCGGCCGTCGAGCAGCCGCGCCGTCGGCCGCGCATAGACATGGTCGACCGTGTGATCGAACAGGAACCCCGGATCGTTCAGCGCCGACGGGTAACAGCAGCTGTCGCGGACCCCGAGGTTTTGAAAGCCGGCGGCAACGATCGCCTGATGGGCGAGCCGATCGTTACCGAAGACACCGTCGATCACGTTCCCTGAGTTGAAGTCACCGAGCAGCACGGTCTTCTCCGAACGGGCCGCCGGGCCGCCGGGCTTGAGCAGCTCACGCGCCTGGGCCGCCCGCAGGCTGCCGTCGTCGAACGCCTCGAGATGGGTTGAAACGAAACGAAACCGGTTCGGTCGATAGTTCGGCCCTTGGTCGACCGAGGCACGGACCGAGACCCAGCCGCGCTCGACCGGGACGCTCACCGCACCCCCAACCGTGAACACGGCCTGGTGCTGGAACTGGCCGCTTCGCGGATCGGAAACCGTTACGCGACCGCCCTTCCGAACCAGGATCACGTCGCGCATCGTCAGGCGCCCATCCATGTCGATCCCGCATCCGAGGCCACCCAGCGAGCCCGAAGAATCCTCGGTGGCGTCGCTGCCGTCAGTGTCAGCCGGGAGCTCCTCGTCGAACTCGTTTTGCACCACCGCGACCCGGTACTTGTGGTCGAGGTTGTCGAGCAGAAGCTTGAGGAAGTCGTAGGAGACCTCGGTTGCCGGGGTCGTCGTGTAGTCGGAGTCCGCCTGGTTTCGCCACAACGCCACCTCCTGGAGTCCGACCAAGGCGGGATTGGCGGCGAGGATCTCGTCGCCAAGCGCGACCGCGCGGGCCGGAAAGTTGGTTCGATCAACCTCGTTAAGGATCTCGCCAGCGCCGTCGATCGCGCCGCACAGGTCGGTCGCATCAAGCGCCGGAGAGAGGTCGGCACCGAGGTAGAGGTTGCGGGTCATCACGCTGACGACCGCGGTCTTCTTTGATTGCGCCGCAGCCGCGAAGCTGGCCGATGTCGAGACGGACGCGATCAGGATGACGACCGCGAACGCAAGCAACCGGGCGGCCGATCGTGGGCGATTCGCGAACGAACTCATGATGTCTCCTCTCGTCTCCGGATTTAGAGCCCCGGAACCTGGACGCGATCGTATCAGCCGACGGACAACCGGTCGCCGTCTCTGATCTGCTACGTTGTGACTCAGATTTTGTAAATCGATTGGAGTCCCGGCCTGCCGATGACGCGGCACCCCCGGACTCCAGGGAAGCGAACAAATGGGAAAGACAATCGGAATCGACCTCGGAACGACCAACTCGTGCGTCGCCGTCTTCGAGGGTGGCGAGGCGACCGTACTCGAGAACGCCGAGGGTGGTCGCACAACCCCATCGGTGGTTTCGTTCACCGACGGAGAGCGACTGGTCGGGACGGTCGCAAAACGGCAGGCCGTCCTCAACCCGGAGCGGACGATCTTCTCGATCAAGCGCTTCATGGGGCGCAAGGAGGTCGAGGTCAAAGAGGAGGAGACGATCGTCCCCTACCACGTCGAGGCCGGACCGAACGGGGATGTTCGAGTCCGGGTGGGCGAAGGCCAATACTCGCCCCCGGAGATCTCGGCGATGATCCTGCAAAAGCTGAAGGCCGACGCCGAAGCGAAGCTCGGCACCACGGTTGACTCGGCGGTGATCACCGTCCCCGCCTACTTCAACGACGACCAGCGCCAGGCGACCAAGGACGCGGGCAAGATCGCCGGCCTCGAGGTGAAGCGAATCATCAACGAGCCGACCGCCGCGTCGCTCGCCTACGGGCTCGACAAGGAGGGCGTCGACCAAACGATCCTCGTCTTCGACCTCGGCGGCGGCACCTTCGATGTCTCGGTGTTGGAGATTGCCGAAGGCGTCTTCGAGGTCAAGTCGACCGCCGGCGACAACCACCTCGGCGGTGACAACTGGGACAAGGCGATCGTCAGCTGGTTGGTGGCGGAGTTCAAGCGCGATCAAGGGATCGACCTAAGCAACGACAAGCTGGCGCTGCAGCGACTCTACGAGGCGGCCGAAAAGGCGAAGATCGAGCTGTCCTCGGCGCAGGACACGCAGATTTCGATCCCCTATCTGGCCTCGATCGACAACGAGCCGCGGCACCTCGACACCCGGCTCACCCGCTCGAAGTTGGTCGAGCTGACCGAGGACCTGCTGGCGCGAGTCGTCGCCCCGGTCAAGCAGGCGCTGGCCGACGCCGGCGGCGGCGCGATCGACCACGTTGTTTTGGTCGGCGGGATGAGCCGGATGCCAGCGGTTCGAGACAAGGTCAGTGCGCTGACCGGCAAGGAGCCCCACCAGGGGGTCAACCCCGACGAGGTGGTCGCGCTAGGGGCCGCAATTCAGGCTGGCGTTCTGGCCGGTGATGTCAAGGAGATCCTGCTGCTCGATGTCACCCCGCTGACCCTCGGGATCGAGACGAAGGGCGGGGTGATGACCCGTCTAATCGAACGCAATACGACGATCCCGACCCGCAAGTCGGACGTTTTCTCGACCGCCGAGAGTAACCAGCCCGCGGTCGAGGTTCACGTCCTCCAAGGGGAGCGCGAGATGGCGGCAGGCAATAAGTCGATCGGCAAGTTCCAGCTAACCGGGATCCCTCCGGCGGCGGCAGGGACGCCGCAGATCGAGGTCGCATTCGACATCGACGCCGACGGCATCCTCAAGGTGTCGGCGAAGGATCTCGGGACCGGCAAGGAGCAGGAGATCAAGATCACCGGCGGTTCCGGACTGGCCGACAGCGAGGTCGCGCAGATGATCAAGGATGCCGAGGCCCATGCCGAGGAGGACCGCAAGGCGCGCGAGCTGGCCGAGGCCCGCAACCGGGCCGAGGGTCTGGCACGGCAATTCGAGAAATCGCTCGAAGAGCTCGACGGGGTCGATGATGCGACGATGGACGAGCTACGCGGCCAGATCGACGAGACCAAGGAGGCCGTCGTACTCAACGATGTCGATGCCATCAACGCCAAGGTGGCGGCGATGGAGGCGGCCTTTCAGGCATCCTCGGCGAAGCTCTACGAAGCGGCCGCCGCCTCGCAGGCGGCCGCGGGCGAGGAGGCGGCGAGCGGCGGAGCGACGGCCGGGGACGGCGGCGATGTCGAGGAGATCGTCGAGGCCGAGGTTGTCGGCGAGGAGCGGTCCTAGATGCCCGAGCATGGGGCCAACCAAGCCAGCGTGGCCAGCGCGACCGGTGGGGCCAGCGGCGCCGCCGCCGAGAGCGGCGAGGCGACGGGGGTCGAGGAGGCCCCCACCGCCGTCTCAGCAGCCGAGTTCATCGCCGCGGCCGTCGAGGCTGAGCCAGGGGTCGGAGACGAGGCCGAGCCAGGGGTTTGGGACGAGGCCGACCCCGGGGTCGCGGGGGGCGCCGAGTCGAGGCGCACGGGCGAGGCCGAGCCGGAGGTCCGAGAGGACACTGCGTCGGTGGTTGCGGACGGCCCCGAGTCGAGGGCTCGGGGCAACGGCGAACCTGGGGTCGCGGGGGGCGCCGAGCCGGGGCTCGGAGACGAACCGGAGCCAGCCGTCGGGGCGAGCGCGACGGCAACGGGCGAAGGCTCCGCAGCGACCGACGGCTTGGCAGCGGTCGAGGGCCTGGCGGGGGACGAACCGGGAGCGATCGGCACCGACGAAGACGAGCTGTCGAATGCGCTGCGCGAGCGCGACGAGTACCTGCTGCTGGCGCGCCGTGCGCAAGCCGACTTCGAGAACTACCGGCGCCGGATGGCGGAGGAAAGTGCTGTCAAAGAGCGCCGCGCCCGCGGCTCGATGGCGAAGTCGATCGCGCCGGTAATCGACAATTTGGAACGGGCGCTGGTGGCTGCCGGGGTCAACCCGCAGACCGAAAACAGCGTTACTCCCGGCGATTCCCGTGGCGAGGCCGGTGGCGAGGCCGGTGGCGAGGCCCCAATATCGAGCGTCGGTTCGGTTACCGACCG
>JAHEXU010000251.1 GCA_023251975.1 bacterium
AAGTTTGGCTCAACCTCGGTGATTCTCTAAAGCGGTTCGCAGATCGGGTCGATGGAGGTCGCGATGGACTTTGATTTCGCCGCAGTGCTCCAGGACATGGTTCGCTCCAATGCATCCGATTGCCACCTCACCCCGGGCTTTCCCCCGGCGGTCAGACGGAACGGTCGAATTGTGCCGATGCCGGGAATCGCGCCGCTGACCCCGCAACACACCCGCGAGGTCACCTACGGGATCCTCAACAACGAGCAACGCAAGCGGTTTGAGAACAACAACCAGCTCGACTTCGCCTACTCGATCCCAGGGGTCGCTCGCTTCCGAGTCAACTGCTACTTCCAGCGCGGCTCGGTATCAGCCGCCTTCCGTTTGATCCCGTCGACGATCAAGAGCCTCGAGGAGCTCAAGCAGCCAAAGATCCTCGAAGAGTTCACCCGCAAGCCGCGCGGCTTCATCCTCGTCACCGGCCCGACCGGCTCGGGCAAGTCAACCACCTTGGCGGCGATGGTCGACATGATCAACCGCGAGCGCGAGGAGCACATCCTGACGATCGAGGACCCGATCGAGTTCCTCCATCCGCACAAGAAGTGCATCGTCAATCAGCGCGAGATCGGCGCCGATGCAACCGACTTCGGGCTGGCTTTGAAGGGTGCCCTGCGCCAGGATCCCGATGTCATCTTGGTCGGGGAGATGCGCGACCTCGAGACGATCTCAACCGCCCTCACCGCTGCCGAAACCGGCCACCTGGTGTTCGCGACCCTGCACACCCAGTCGACCTCGCAGACGGTCGACCGGATCATCGATGTCTTTCCGCCTTATCAGCAGGGTCAGGTCCGGATGCAGCTCTCGATCGCGCTACAGGGGATTGTCACCCAGCAGTTGCTCCCGACAGCCGACGGATCCGGGCGGGTCTGTGCCTCGGAGATTCTGATCCCGAACCCGGCGATCCGAAACCTGATCCGCGAGGGCAAGACCCACCAGATCTATTCCGCGATCCAGACCTCGGGAAGCCTCGGGATGCAGACGATGGACGGCCGACTCGCCGAGTTGGTGCGGGCCGGAATGATCACGCGGGCGCTCGCCGAGCAGCGCGCCGCGGTGCCGGAGGAGCTTGGACGGCTGCTCGGCAATACGGGGATGGCCGCTGCGTAGGCGACATCGGCGGGACCAAACAGAGAGCAACGAACAAGATGGCAACCTTCGCATACAAGGCCGTAGACACGGCCGGAGTCCCGCAGCGCGGCGAGACCGAAGCGAGTTCGGCCGATTCGCTAACCGCGCAGCTTCGCGACAAGGGGATGATCGTCCTCGAGATCGCCGAGAAGACCGAGCCGTTTGCGATCGAGTCGATTTTCGAGCGCTTCAAGAGCATCAACATGCGGAACCTGTCGGTGATGTCGCGGCAGTTCGCGACCCTGGTCGGTTCGGGCATGCCGATGCTGCGCTCGCTCTACACCCTCGAGGATCAGACCGAGGACGAGTTCATCAAGAACGCCCTGTCCGATCTCCGCAAGGATGTCGAAGCAGGGTCGTCGCTGAACGAAGCGATGCAAAAGCACCCGGGCGTATTCGACGTTCTGTACCGCTCGATGGTGCAGGCTGGGGAGGAGTCAGGTCGGCTTGAGACGGCGCTCAGCATGGTCGCCGATCAGCTTGAGAAGCTCGACAACCTGCGCCGTCAGGTTCGCTCAGCGATGGCCTATCCGCTGGCCGTGCTGGCGCTGGCGATCATCGTCATGCTGATCGTGGTCGGGGTTGTCGTCCCGGTATTCGTCGGAATTTTCGAGGATATCGCCGCCGACTATCCCGACAAGGACACCCAGCTGCCGCTGATGACGAAGATCGTCGTCACCGCCTCCGATTTTGTGACCGGGCGCTGGTATGTGATTTTGCTCGGCCCACCGGCGATGATCTGGGCATTCTCGCGCTGGCGCAACTCCGACCAGGGCCGCCGCGCCTGGGACCGCTTCAAGCTGAACGCTCCGATGAAGGTCGGCCCGGTCGTCCAAAAGATTGCGATTGCCCGTTGGTCGCGGGTCTTCTCGGGAACGATCGGCGCCGGGGTACCCATTTTGCGAGCGATCCGAATCGCCGGTGAGACAACCGGCAACTCGGTGATCGAGGACGCGATGGACGAGGTCTACGAATCGGTCAAGAAGGGCGGCACGATCCATGGTCCGATCGAGCGCCATCCGGTCTTTCCGGCGATGGTCTCGCACATGGTCTCGGTCGGCGAGGATTCGGGCCAGCTCGAGGAGATGCTCGACAAGGTCGCGGACTTCTACGAGGCCGAGGTCGACGCCCAAGTGAAGGCGCTGACCTCCCTGATCGAGCCGATCATGATCATGTTCATCGGCGCCGTCGTCGGGTTTATCGTGATCGCGATGTATCTGCCGATCTTCAAGCTTTACAACAGCATCGGCTAGGCGGCGCCGGGGTCAGGATGCTCCCCGGGATCTTTCGAGAGACGATCGGTGACGGCCTGCGGGGGCTCGGCAGGCTCACCTTTGCCGGTCTGATCGCGGCGCTGATCGTCCTGATTCCAGCGATTTGGTTTGACTACCGCGAGTTCGACATCGCGGTGATCTTGTTTGTTGCCGGGTTCGTTTTCGGGTTCGGCTCCGGGTTGGCGGCGGCGCCGCTGGCCGCTCTGCTGGTCCTGCTGCCACCGATCCTGTCGGCGATCCCGGAGGATCCCTGGCTCGGCCTCCTGGAGGTCTTCTTCTTTTGCCTTTATGCCGGGGTCGGCGCTACGGGCGCCGGGCTCGGCGGCCTTGTCAAGCTCGGCGCCGACGGTCTTGGGGCGGCGCGGCGAGGGATTCGTCGGATCGATCGATACTCGACGGCACCGCCGGTTGGGCTCGGGAAGCCTGACCCGTCGTCGGCCGCGCCGATTGAGCCGAGCTGAGGGCGCGGCTCAGGCCGCCGCGGGGACCGCGGACGGCCGCCGCGCCCGGTTCTTGGGGCTCCGGGTCCGCTCGTTGGGACGGCCGCGGTTTCGCTTTGCGGCGCTTGGCGGTTCGGCGCCTCGGCTTCGTGGGCCGCCATCCGAGGGCGGGGTCGATCGATTTCGTCCGCCCGCCGGCTTCGCCGGGCGGACAGTGATCCGGGCCAGCTCGTAGGCGAGCTTGGGATCTTGGTCGGGATCGCTCAGGGTGACGATCAACTTGCCGGGCAGTTGCAGCAATCGGTCGAACCGGGCGGTTGAGTCGGCGGTTGTGAACTCGCTTGCCTCGAGTTCCTCGACGCTGACCAGTCCGGCCAGCTCGGAGCTGACCTCGAGCGACAGCTCCTCTCCGACGTGGGCCGTGATCTGAGCGATCGGTCGGGCGGATTGGGTCTGGGCGGATGGCGTT
>JAHEXU010000252.1 GCA_023251975.1 bacterium
AACGTCTACTTTGAGGTGCAAGAGAACGGGATCGACGAACAAAACAAGGCGAACCAGGGAATTGCCTCGATCGCTCGCGATGTCGGTCGGCCGCTGGTTGCGACCGGTGATGTCCACTACCTGCGCCGCCAGGACTTTGACAATCACCAGGCGCTGCTTTGCGTCCAGACCAAGTCGACCCTGGCGGAGCCAAAGCTCAGCTTCTCGGGCAACGAGTACTACCTAAAGAGCGCCGATGAGATGGTCGAATCGTTTGCCGGCTGGCCCGGCGCGGTCGAGATGACGCTTGAGGTCGCCGAGCGCTGCGAGGTTGAAATTCCGCTCGGGCAACTGCTGCTGCCGCGATTCCCGACCCCGGACGGCTCCGAGCCCGAGGCGATGCTGCGACGGTTGGTCGAGGAGGGAGCGCAGCGCCGCTACGGCGACCCGGTCACAGCCGAGGTCACGCAGCGGATCGAGTTCGAGCTCGGGGTGATCGAGGAGATGGGCTTCCCCTCCTACTTTCTGATCGTCTGGGACTTCGTCCACTACGCGAAGCGCGAGGGGATCGCGGTTGGCCCCGGCCGTGGCTCGGCGGCCGGCTCGATTGTCGCCTACGCGCTCGGGATCACCGACCTCGACCCGTTGGCAAACGACCTCCTGTTCGAGCGATTTCTCAACCCGGCCCGGAAGTCGATGCCGGATATCGATATCGACTTCTCGGTGCGCGGTCGCGATCGGGTGATTCGCTACGTCGGCGAGAAGTACGGCCGCGAGTCGGTCGCCCAGATCATCACCTTCGGCACGATGGCGCCGCGGCAGGCAACCCGCGACGCGGCCCGGGTGCTCGGGTTCGACTACCAGCTTGGTGACCGGGTCTCAAAGCTGATCCCCGAGCCGGTGATGGGAAGGACGCCGAACCTTGATGATTGCCTTCGCGATGTCGAGGAGCTTCGCAAGGACTACGCGGAGAACTCGGCGACCAAGCAGATCATCGACACCGCGCGGGGTCTCGAAGGAATCGTCCGCAACAGCTCGTTGCACGCCGCCGCGGTCGTGATCTGTGATCGGCCGCTGACCGAGATCGTGCCGCTGCAGCTCGCCGAGGATCGCGGCGGCGGCGAGAACGGGGAGCGCTCCTACAAGACGGTGACCCAGTACTCGATGGGCCCGGTCGAGGAGGTCGGCCTGCTGAAGATGGACTTCCTCGGACTTCGCAACCTCGATGTGATCGAGGACGCGGTCGAAATCATCGAGCGCTCGCACGGGGTCCAGATCGATATCGACAACCTGCCGCTCGATGATGTCGGGACCTACGAGATGCTGCGTCGCGGCGATTCGGTTGGGGTTTTTCAGCTTGAGTCGGAGGGTATGCAGGAGGCGCTTCGCAAGGTGGCGCCGACCGAGTTTGGTGACATCGTGGCGCTGGTCGCGCTCTATCGGCCCGGCGCGATGCGTTTTATCGATGCCTACGCCGCCGGGAAGCGCAATCCGGCTGGGGTGCGCTTCCCCGACGAGCGGATGCGCCCGATCACCGAGGCGACCTACGGCTGCTGCATCTACCAAGAGCAGTTGATGGAGATCGCGAAGCAGATGGCGGGCTTCTCGCCGGCCCAAGCCGACGATCTTCGCAAGGCGGTCGGCAAGAAGAAGCGGGACATGATGGCCGCGATGGAGGGGAAGTTCCTCGATGGCCTGACGCGCAGCCAAACCGACTCCCGGGTCGCCCGCGATCTGTGGTCTCTGATGACCGCCGCTGCCGATTACTCGTTCAATAAGAGCCACGCCGCCTGTTACGCGCTGATCTCCTATCGAACCGCCTACCTGAAGGCAAATTACCCGGCCGAATACATGGCGGCGTTGATTTCCTCGGTGATGTCAACCAAGGACAAGGTGCCGTTCTTCGTCAACCGCTGCGCCGAGATGGGGATCGACGTGCTGCCCCCCGATGTCAACGAATCGGTCCACGGTTTCGTCGTCGTCGGCAAGAGCATCCGATTCGGCCTCGATGCGGTCAAAAATGTCGGCCATGCGGCCGTCGAGGCGATCATTTCAAGCCGTCAGGATGCCCCGATCGGGTCGCTTTGGGACTTCTGCGAGCGGGTTGATTCGCGGGCTGTCAACAAGCGGGCGATCGAATGCCTGATCAAGTGCGGGGCGCTGGACTCGACCGGAGCCAGTCGGCGGGCGATGCTCGAAGCGCTGCCCGCCGCCCAGGCCGCCGGGCAAAAGGCCCAGGAGGATGCGCAACTCGGCCAGGCCTCGATCTTCGACTTTGGCGACCCTGACGATCCCGACAGCCCGATTGCGGGCGCCCGCAGCCACACCCATCCGCCGCTGGTCGGCGCCGAGTTTGATCGCCGCGAACTGCTGGCGCTCGAGAAGGAAACCCTCGGGACCTTTCTCTCCGAACACCCGTTGCGATCGATGCGGGCGGCGATGCTCGAGAAGACCGATTGCGCGCTCGGCGATCTGCGCTCGCGCGAGGATGGATCGTGGGTCAGCGTCGGCGGGATCGTCACCGAGATTAATCGGATTCGAACCCGCAAGGGCGACCAGATGATGTTTGCCCGGCTCGATGATCTCGAGACCTCGACCGAGTGCGTGATCTTCGCCAAGGTACTCGAGCGCTGCGAGGTGATTGCGGAGGACCGAGTCGTGATCGTGCGAGCACGAATCGAACACAAAGACGCTGGCGAAAGCAAGCTGATCGTCCACGAGGCAAGCGAGTTCGACCCCCCCGAATCGGAGATTGAGGCGGCTCGCGAGCGCGCCGAGGTGGCCCCAAAGGGACCCGAGTCGATCAAGCTGCGGGTCGACGCTGCCGCCTTTCACGCCAGCCTGATCGAGGACCTGAAGGAGCTCTGCGGCGACTATCCGGGTGAGAGCCCGGTTGAGCTTCAGCTCCAGACCCGAGCCGGGACCAGGACGCTGCGATTCGGCCCCGAGTATCGGATTCGTGACTCCGCCGGCCTGCGCGCCGAGCTCGACAGCCTGCTCGGCCCCGCCGCCCTGGCGGCGTAGTAAAAGGCTCGCGCTGGCGCGAGCGCGAGTAACCCCCGCCGGAATGCTGAACATCCCAATGCCCTCCGGCATGACCACTGTGATCCCAGCTCCAGTTGTCTTTGTATCTGTCGCGAATACACCGTGTGTAGAGCGCCAGCCAGCTTGACCACCGCCGCGCCACCTATCGTGACGACGTAGCGGCCAACAAAAAGCCCGGCCAATGGCCGGGCTTTCAAACGCCAATCGCGCCAATCCGCGACATCCGCAACAACTACTCCCCAAGCACCTCCGCCACCGCCGCCTGCGCCGCCGCCGCATCGACGATCGACTTGTTCTGGGCATAGGTCGCCA
>JAHEXU010000107.1 GCA_023251975.1 bacterium
AATCGACGATGCGCCACCGCTGATCGAGCTGCGCGGCGAGATCTATTTTCCTCGTTCGGGGTTCGCTCGTCTCAACGCCGAACGGGCCGCGGCCGGGCTCGCGACCTTCGCAAACCCGCGCAACGCCGCCGCCGGGACTCTGCGCCAGCTTGATCCGGCGCTGGCTGCCTCGCGGCCGCTTCGGATCTGGGTCTACGGGATCGGCTACCGCGAGGCGGTCGAACATCCGACCCACAACGACGAGCTGGAATGGTTGCGGACGCGCGGCTTCCCTGTCAACGGCGAGATCTCGACCGAGCCGAGCGCCGCAGCGGTGATCGCTCGATGCGAGTGGTGGGCGGAGCGCCGCCAAGGGCTTGACTTCGAGATCGACGGGGTCGTCGTCAAGCTCGACGATCGGGCGCTATGGCGCCAGCTCGGGACGGTTGGGCGCGAGCCGCGGTGGGCGATTGCCTGGAAGTTCCCGCCGATCACCGCGACGACCCGGCTCAACAAGATCGTCTGGAACGTCGGCAGGACCGGACACCTGGTCCCGTTCGCGATCCTCGAGCCGGTCGGCATCGGCGGCGTAACCGTTTCAACCGCGACGCTGCACAACGAGGAGGACCTGGCCCGCAAGGACGCCCGGGTTGGCGACGAGGTCGTGATCACCCGAGCGGGCGACGTGATTCCGCAGGTGATTGCACCGCTGATCCAACGCCGCGCGGGCAAGCGGCTGCGGCGCCCGAAGCCGCCAAAAAACTGCCCTGCCTGCGGTTCTGCGACGGTCAAGCCGCCGGACTCGGTCTTCACAATCTGCCCGAACCGCCGCGGCTGTTCCGGCCAGGCGTTCCAGCATGTCAAGCACTTCGTCTCGCGTGGGGCAATGGACATCGACGGGTTCGGCGAAAAGCAGGCGATGCGGTTCCTGGCCGACCGCCTGATCGCCGATATCGCCGACATCTACGAGCTGCGCTGCGAGCAATTGTTGGGCCGCGACGGTTTTGCTGAGATCTCGGCCAACAAACTGATCGCCGCGATCGATGCCTCGAAGGAGCGCCCCTTCCAGCGAGTTCTGTTTGCGCTCGGGATTGCGGAGGTCGGGGCGGTTACCGCCGAGGCATTGGCACTCCACTTCGGCTCGATCGACGATCTGCTTGGCGCCGACGCTGCCGCGATCGAGCAGGTTGACGGGGTCGGGCCGATCGTTGCTGCCGGGGTTGTCGAGCGGCTCGCGGAGCCGACGACCCGCGATCTGATCGCCCGTCTGCGGGCGCTGGGGCTGCGATTTGAGCTTGATCCGGCGGAGCGACGCCGCGAAGGCGGTCCGCTCGACGGCACGGTTTTTGTGATCACCGGAACCCTGCCGACGCTGAGTCGTGACGAGGCGAGCGCGCTGATCAAGCAGGCGGGCGGGAAGGTCACCGCCGGGGTCTCAAAGAAGACCGATTTCTTGCTCGCCGGCGAGTCCCCGGGGAGTAAATTCGTCAAGGCGGAGCAGCTTGAAATTCCGATCTTGGACGAACCGGGGCTGTACCGGTTGATCGGCGCCTGAGCGCGCGCTGCTACGTTGCCGGGCGATGCCAGGGCTGGACGAGCTGTCGCCACTTTTAATCGCCAACCGGGGCGAGATCGCGATCCGGATCGCCCGTTCGGCGCGGGCGCTCGGGATCGCAGTTGTTGGGGTTTATTGCGAGCCCGATCGCGACGGCGCTCACGTCGAGGTGCTTGACGCGGCGGCGCTGATCGACTCCTACCTCTCGATCGAGCAAATCCTGGCGGCGGCCAAGCGCCTTGGAGCGCGATCGATCCATCCCGGCTACGGCTTTCTCAGCGAGAATGCCGGGTTCGCGGCGGCGGTGATCGGGGCGGGGCTCGCCTGGGTCGGCCCCCCGCCAGCGGTGATCGAGGCGATGGCTGACAAGGCTCGGGCAAAGCAGCTCGCCGCGGCCGCCGGGGTTGCGGTGATCGAGGGCGCCGAGGCCAGCCACGACGGCGATGTTGATCGCACCGCGGCGCGGGCGTTTGCCGATTTGGTCGGCTATCCGATCCTGATCAAGGCCCTCAGCGGCGGCGGCGGCAAGGGGATGCGGGTGGTGCGAGCGGCGGCGGAGCTGGAGCAGTCGCTCGCCGCGGCACGACGCGAGGGAGTGTCGGCGTTTGGCGACGGTCGGGTTCTGGTCGAGCGCTACCTCGAGCGCCCCCGCCATATTGAGGTTCAGCTACTCGCCGACAACTTTGGCAACGTGGTCCACCTCGGTGAGCGCGAATGCTCGCTGCAGCGGCGACATCAGAAGGTGATCGAGGAGGCGCCGTCGCCGGCGCTCGAGCCGGCGGGCCGAGATCGGATCGGTGCGGCGGCAGTCGCGCTGGCGAAGGCCTGCGGGTATGTCGGGGTCGGAACGGTCGAGTTCGTCGCCGATTCGGCGGCCGATAACTTCTATTTCTGCGAGATGAACACCCGCCTCCAGGTCGAGCATCCGGTCACCGAGGCGGTCTGGGGGGTCGATTTGGTCGACGCGCAGCTCCGGGTCGCGGCAGGCGAGCGACTCGGTTTCAGCCAGGCCGATCTCAGTCCGAGCGGCCACGCCGTCGAGGCGCGGATCTACGCTGAGGATCCCGCCGCCGGGTTCTTGCCGGCAAGCGGCCGGGTCATGCGATGGCGCCCACCCGGCGGGGAGGGGATTCGGGTCGAATCGGGGGTTCGATCCGGCTCGGAGATCGTGACCGATTACGACCCGATGATCGCCAAGCTGATCGTTTCGGCCGATGCTCGATTGACCGCGCTGGCGCGCCTTGACCGCGCTCTGGCCGAACTCGTGCTGCTCGGGCCCGCCAACAACGTCGCCTTCCTGCGCGCGGTCATCACCCATCCTGAGGTTCGGGCGGGCAAGCTCGACACCGGCTTTCTCGAGCGGGCCCGGGCCGAGCTGACCGGTGGCCCTCCAGAGGATTTGATCGACGCCGCGGCGCTGCAGATCTGGCTCGAGGACAGCGCTGGCGACGGCTCGCCGGCGCCGTGGCGTCGCAGCCTCGCTGCGATCGGCGAGGTCGCGATCATCGATCGAACCCTGCGTCGGTCGGATCGCTCGGTCGCGGTCCGGGCGCATCGCGCTGGCGACGGGGCCGATCTGATCGCCGAGATCGACGGGGTGGCCCGGCGCTACTCGGTTGAGCGCGATGGCGAGGCGATCTGGGTCGGACGCGGCGGCGAGCAGTTCGAGACCGCGATCGAGCCCCCCGGGGCGGTACGCGAGCACGCCTCGGCCGGTTCCCTGGCGGCACCGATGCCGGGGACGGTGCTCGAGTTGCTGGCAATCAACGGCGATTCGGTCAGCCAAGGGGCGACGCTTTTGATCCTGGAGTCGATGAAGATGGAACTGGCGATCACGGCGCCAAGCGACGGCGTCGTCGCCGGGCTTGAGTTGGCGGTTGGTGATCGGGTCGGCCGCCACCAGGTCATGCTCGAGATCTCCACTCCCCTTGCCTGCTCGGATGGGGCGCGATGAGCGGCGACCGGCGGGCCGGCCACAACACTCTTCTCGCTGAACTCGAGCGTCGCCTGGCGCGGGCTCGCGGCGGTGGCGGCGAGGTTTCGATGGCGCGCCATGTCGGCCGCGGCAAGCTGGCGGTACGGGAGCGGGTTGAGCGGCTGTGCGACCCGGCGACCCGGTTCCTCGAGCTCTCGGCGCTGGCGGCCGAGAACCTCTATGAGGGCGATGCGCCGTCGGCTGGAATCGTCACTGGGATCGGCCTGATCGAGGGGCGCCGCTGCGTCATCGTCGCCAACGACGCCACCGTGAAGGGCGGCACCTATTACCCGATCACGGTCAAAAAGCACCTTCGCGCCCAGGAGATCGCGCTCGAGAACAACCTGCCGTGTGTTTACCTGGTCGATTCCGGCGGCGCCTTCTTACCGATGCAAGACGAGGTTTTTCCCGACCGCGAGCACTTCGGCCGGATCTTTTTCAACCAGGCGACGATGTCGAAGCGCCGGATCCCCCAGATCAGCGCCGTACTCGGCTCCTGCACCGCTGGCGGCGCCTACGTCCCGGCGATGAGCGACGAGACCGTAATCGTGCGCGGCCAGGGGACGATCTTCCTCGGCGGGCCGCCGCTCGTCAAGGCGGCGACCGGTGAGATCGTCAGTGCCGAGGACCTCGGCGGCGGCGATGTCCACGCCCGTCGTTCCGGGGTCGTCGATCACCTCGCCGACGACGATCGGCACGCCCTCGCGATCGTCCGCCGAATCGTCGACACACTGCCGCCGACCGCAGCGCCGCCGTGGCAGCGCCGCCCCCCACGCCCGCCGCTGGAGGACCCGGAAGGGTTGCTCGAGCTGGTTCCGCTCGAGACCCGTACCCCCTACGAGGTACGCGGCGTTTTGCGCCGGATCACCGACGGATCCGAACTCGACGAGTTCAAACCGCTTTATGGCGAGACGGTCGTCTGCGGCTTCGCCCACCTCGACGGCCACCGGGTCGGAATCATCGCCAACAACGGGATCTTGTTCAGCGAGTCGGCGCTCAAGGCCGCGCACTTCATCGAGCTCTGCGACCAGCGCAAGATTCCGCTGCTTTTCTTCCAGAACATCAGCGGCTTCATGGTCGGATCCGAATATGAGGCGGGCGGGATCGCAAAGGACGGCGCCAAGCTGGTCACCGCGGTCTCATGCGCCCGGGTTCCGAAGTTGACGGTGATCATCGGCGGCTCCTACGGCGCCGGCAACTACGGCATGTGCGGCCGCGCCTACTCGCCGCGGTTTCTTTTTATGTGGCCGAACGCCAGGATCAGCGTGATGGGCGGCGAGCAGGCGGCAACCGTCTTGGCAACGATCCGCCGCGAGCGCGCCGAGGCGACCAGCCAAGAATGGCCCGAAGCCGAGGAGGAGCGCTTCAAACAGGGCTTGCGCGATCAGTTCGAGGAGCAGGGCAACCCGTATTACTCGACCGCCCGACTGTGGGACGACGGCGTGATCGATCCGCGCCAGACCCGAACCGTGCTCGCCGACGCGCTGGCCGCCTGCGCCGCTGCCCCGCTGGCCGACCCGGGGTTCGGCGTCTTTCGCATGTAAGGGCCCGCGAAAGAATAAGTGCTCGATTTAGGCGGTCGAGGATCGAGCGGGGCGATGGCGGCGTGAGGCCGGAATAGCAGCGCTATTGCGGGCTCGCGACGGCGGTGCATCCGCGACGGTAATCGGCCGCGTAAAGCCGCACTTATTCTTGCGCGGGCCCTACCCAAGTGCTCGGAGGGCCGTTGACCGGCCCGCCTCAGCGGGCCGTGGCGGGGTCGGGGTCGATCCCGCCGCCGCCGGGCAGCAGGTTCATCGCCGCGCCGAGTTGCTCGGTGTAGAGGGCGCGGTCACCGGGCTGGTTTCGCAAACCCAACAGCTCGGCCTCGAGCAGGTGCGGCACCGGATCCTGTGGGGCGCGATCGATTGCGCTCTCAAGCGCCACCAGGGCCGCGTCGTATTCACCCGCGAGCCGCTCGTAGCCTGCCAGCTCGATCCAGGGTCGATCTGACAGCGGCTCCAGGGTGGTCGCGTCGCGGGCCTCGGCGCGGGCTGTGATCAGATCGCCATTCTCGGAGGCGGCCTCGGCGTGGTTCAGGGCTCGCTCGCCGAGGTAGAGCGGGACCGAAATCGAGATCACCGCGAGGGCGGTCGCGGCAAGGCACAGCCGGGTCGCAAGCGTCCCGTTCGGCCCGCTCGGGCGATTGTCGCGACTCGACCCGGTGATCACAACCGCCGCGATTAGGATCGGCGAGAACACCGCCGGGAGTTCCCAGATCCACTCGATCGAGGCGGTTGCGAGCCCGGCAGCCAGGATCGCCACCGCGGCGGCGATCCCACCACCGCGGTCGGGGGAGAGGCGACCGCGGAGCGCCGAAGCGGCTGGGAGGAGAAATAGCGCCAAGGCGCCGAGACCGAGTAGCCCCAGTTCGGCGGCGGTCTCAAACCAAAGCGAGTGGGTGTGGGCGGCCGGGGCGTTGGTGGACGCGTCTTGGTTCCACCAGTACTCGAAGCCGCCAGCGCCGATCCCGCGCAGCGGGCTCGACTTGAAGGCGCCGAGCGCCGAGTCCCAAAGTTGGGAGCGACCGTTACCGTTGGTGTCGAGGAAGGCGGCGGCGGTTTCGCCGCTGGCCGAACCGGACGGTTGCGGTGCGGTCAACCCGTCGGCGGCGCTACGGGGGTCGTGGCTCGCCGCGATCGCGAGCAGCGCCACCACGGCGAAGCCCGCGATCAGGCGCTTCGCTTTGGTCGTAAGCTCGATCCGCTCCAGCGCCGGATCGAGGCGGATTCGCAGGCGCGCCGCCCCCCGACAGGCCAGCCCCAAAACGGCCAGCGCCAGCAGTTGGCGACGCTCGCCGCCGCGCTCGCCGAGCAACTGCGAACTGTCGATCAGCGCAGCCGCAACCGCTGGGAAAGAAAAAAGTAGTCCGATCGCGAAACCGCCGAGGAGGCGACCGCGGTTGCGGCTCAGCGCCGCCAATACGGCGATCCCGATCAGGGTGGCGAGGACGGCACCGCGTGAGTGGGTCAGGATCAGGCTGACGAGCGCAATCGGGATCGCGCCGATCGCGGCCGCGTTCCAGCCGAGCCCGATCCGCTCGGCGCCAAGCTGGCTCATCGCGATGATCGCGATCGCCGCCAGGGCGCCGAGCCCGTTCCAGTAGGTGACCGGCCACAGCAGCAGGTTTGCGAACCCGGGGTGATCGGCGACGATCGTGGCCTCGCCGGTAAAGATCGTCGGCAGGGTTCGCGAGGCCAGCGCGAGCCCGCAGACCGCGACGGCGCCAATCCCGACTCCAAGCAGGTGCGCTGTGGGGCTCCGATCGCGCCCAACGATCGCCACCAGCGCGAAGATTCCGGCGTAAGAGGCGCTCAAGACGGTGTCCTCGTAGGCAAGGCCGCGGTCGCCCGCCCACAGAGTGGAGGCGGCGCTGAGCGCGGTCAGGCCGACCAAGCCGAGCAGCGACAGCAGGCAGTTTCGCGGCAGTGCCAGGCCCTCTGGGGCGCTTTTGATCGCCAACACCAGGACGACCCACCAGATCGCTACCGCGGTCGCAGACCGAGCGCCGGGCTCGGCGCTGCCGTCAAGCAGCGCCAGCGCGATCAGCCCGGCGGCAATCGAACCGGCGACAACCGCTGAGCGTTTCGTTATCATTAGGTTCGTGTTTGGCGTGGGCACCCGAGTTATCACCTCCGTGCGGGGATTTCTAATCGTCGCAGCTACAGTGATGGTTGCGATCCTGTCGGTCGTTGGGCTGCTCGCTTCGTCGGCCCGCGCCGCCTCGCCGTGCGCCGGGTGCGACGAATATACGCTCGATATCCCGCGGCCTCCGGTAACCAATCCCCCCGAGGTCGTCGAGTCGGATCCACCTCCCTCACCGGCCCCCGCTCCGGCCGCTCCGGTCGCGAGCGCCGCCCCGGCACCGGTCGCGAGCGTCCCGGCCGTCGATCGGCACCAAAAAAAGCACCACCAGGCCAAGCAGGACCGCCACCGGCGGGGACGGCCACAGCATGTTCGCGGCGCCGCGACGCCGCTGCCCCTGGCGGCGCCGATCGTCCCCGGCGCCCCCGAGGCGGCCGACGCGGTGTGGCGCCAACTGGCTGGCGCCAGCGGGATGGTCTTGCTCCTGGCGATGATTGCCGTCGGCCTCTTGTTGGTTGAGCCGACTCGCCGCTCGGGTGCTTCACCGCGGACCCAGAACTCTCGCTGATGTCCTCGACGCGAGTCCGATCGAGCCGCTTTGGAAGGCTCGAAGTTGCCGTCGTTTTGGGTGTTGTGTTGGCGCTTGCCTGCGTGCTGTGCGCTTCGGCCTCGGCTCGGCCGCTACCGCGTCAGTTCTTCGGGATGCACAAGTTCGACGAGATCCCAGCCGCCACCGACCTGAGCCGAATGCACGACGCCGGGGTCGGGGTGGTCCGCTTTCAGCTCACCTGGCGCCAGGTCGAGCCGAATGCGCCCGACGACACCCCTGTGATCGGGACCGGCCATACCTATGACTGGTCGGCCCCGGACGAAATCGTTCGCCGCGTCGTCTCGGCCGGGTTGCGGGCGCACTTCGTCGTTTACGGCACCCCGGCCTGGATCAATCGCGACCAGCGAGCCCCGGCGATCGCTACCCAGGCCGATCGCGACAACTGGGCGGCGTTTCTAACCGCTGCTGCGCAGCGCTACGGGACCGGCGGCGATTTTTTCGTTGAAAACCCCGAGGTTCCCAACAAGTCGGTTCGGGACTGGCAGATTTGGAACGAGGAGAACTCCTCGGTCCGCTATCTGCCGAAGGTCGACCCGGCTGGCTACGCCCAACTGGTACGGATCGCCTCCGGCGCCCTGAACGGGGTCGATCCGGGGATCCGGGTGATCTTGGGTGGGATGTTCGGCACTCCCGGAACGCCCGGCTCGATGGCCGCTTGGGATTACCTGCAGGCGCTCTATAAGACCCCCAACTTCGCGTCCAGCTACGACATGGTCGCGGTCCACCCTTACTCGCCCGACCTCTATGGGGTCCGTTACCAAATCCAGAAAATCCGTCGCGTCCTGCGCAAGAACAACGACGCCGGTCGCAAGATGCAAATCACCGAGGTTGGCTGGTCGTCGGCTTCACCGCGTGCTGACGGCCACCTGTTCGTAGGTCAGCGTGGTCAGGCTCGACTGCTGCGCCAGTCCTTCAAGATGTTCATGAAGAAACGCCACCGCTGGCATCTGCGACGGGTGATCTGGTTCTCTTGGCGCGATCCCGATGCCGTGGTAAGCGACTGCACCTTCTGCGCCCGCTCCGGGCTGCTCCGCAACGGCGGCAAGCCGAAACGCGCCTTCCGCCAGTACCTGAAGGTGACCGGCGGCAGCGGTTAGCGATTCCGTTGGTTCGGGACGGGTATTCCTCACCGGGCGGTTACATCTGGTCGCGCCGACGGCGCCGCGACGGCGCGCCCCGCCCAGTACCCGCGCCGCGCAGGTCCCACCTTCGTTGTGCCTGTCGACCCCAGCCGCGGTCCCGGTTCGACGGACAGCCAGATCGCTTGAAACTCCGCCGACTCAAGAAAGCGCGAGAAACCTCGATTGATTTCGCGGCCCAAAGGCCGCTCGCAAACTTCCCGAGTTCCGCAGTTCGTCGGCACGAAGACAGCCCTCAAACCCGTATCCAGAGCAGGATTGACCCCCATTTTCCTGCTGTTCGCCGTGTGCCTACAGATTCGGGGCGAATTCAGCCGATTCGCGCCCACCCCCAGGACGGCCACCCCGCGGGTGTTCACCAATCGACCCTCGACCGTCGCGGCCGCGGCACCGCCGCAAGCCCGCAATAGCGCCGCTATTCCGGCCTCCCGTCGTCACCACCTCGCTCGCTCCTCGACCGCCTAAATCGCCCGCTTATTTTTGCGCGAGCCCCTTGGCCTGGAAAGCGGATTCACCGGCCCGGTTCGGTCGAGCCTGGGCGAGTGGCGATCAGCCGCGAAGGTGCAGTTCACCACGTCCGCTCGACGAGAATTTTTTGCTTGGCGGAGCGCCAGGATTCTGATCTCCGCCGACGCACAGGGCGATCCGCAGGGATCGATGGATCGTCCCCGATCATGAGCATTGGTATGCGCCGGATCGGCCGCAGTCGAGATGCGATCCCGCGCAGTCGGCAGCGGAAGCGGCCGCCGACTGTCGAAGCGGCGGTGTCGTCCGTGGAGGACCTCGTCAATGCTGCGAAGCGGACTCGTCGGTGGATTTGGCGATTTCGGTCAACCTGTCGAGGCTGTCACCCCCAAAGAGCGACACGTGAATTCCATCGATGACCAGTTCGAGGACCGCGGGATTGGTCGCGCCCGCTGAACTTGGGGATCGCGGTTCGACGCAGAGCGCGGGCGACGCCCCAATCAGGCAGGTGCTCTGGCCGATCGCCGGTGAAGCGTCGACGCGCGCCGCGAAGTACTTGGTGGGGTTGCCGCCGTCCCAGGGCGTCTCCGCAACTGTGATGAAGGGTTGATCGAGATCGCTCGAATTATCGTTGGGTTGCGGAAAGTAGAGGCGCACCCAGCTCGCCGAAGGCACCGGAGTGGGCTCCACTGGCGTCTCCGCGTTCGATCCGCCGTCCGTTGGCGGCTTCTCTGCGACACCAAACGTCCCTCCTGCCGTGACGCCGCCAAGGTTGGTGTGGTTGGCAGCCGGTGTATCCGGCATCAGGATCTGAAAATCGGTTTCAGCTTGCGCCTCGGCGAGCGAAAGCCCGCGTTCACCGCCGTATCGATTCAGAGGAATCGAGCGTGCCAGGACACGCTCAACCCGACTGGATGCGCCGGAAGGATCGAGACGCAAGTTTGGCGTCGGGACCGGACGAGTCTCGGGTGTGTCTGGAGTGTGGGCAAAGAACGCCGCGACGCCCACCGCCGAAACCGCTAAACCACAAAGGACTATCAGGCGTGATTTGGAACCTGACAAAGGACCAGAACTTGACCGAAGAACCGATTGCCCAAGCGCCATCAGCAGCTATCCCCTCGACGTAGGTTTATTCGGACCGACTTCATGCACCTGATCGTCGCCAAGCCCGAAGCCGGTCCGCGCCTTGCTTAAGTTACACGGAATGACGAGGAGCCTGCGCCACATGCAGCCCCCGGTCCTTGCTGGATCCGTCGATCCTGGTGACAGACATTCGGAAGCACTTCCGCTCGATGGCGCTGTCCGATGTCGGAACGGACGCGGTCGCCAGAGCCCCCTTCGCACTTGGGGAGTTCAGATGCGGCGTCAACCGAGCTCTTCTCTTCCCGCGGCTGGCCGGAATCGCGACGATCGAGGGCTCGAAGAGGGTTGTTGAGAAGCTCGGGGTCGCGGAGTCGCAATCATCGGGCCGGAACTGCTTGGTGCTGCCTTGTTCTCCTGTCGGCGCCGTCGCCGAGGGAGGCCCAGGGATCACCCGGGCCGCCGCTCACAATGTCGTTGCTAGCCCCGGCGTCGATCGCGTCGTCGTCGTCGGCGGTCGTGATCGTGTCGTTGCCGTCGCCGCCACTGGCGCGGCTGAGTCCAATCGAGTCGGAGATCCCGTCGTCTCCGCCCTCGCCTCGTAGCGCGTCGTTGCCCTCGAGGCCACCGATCGAGTCGTTGCCTTCGCCACCGGAGAGCTTGTCGTTGTCGAATTCGCCGGTCAGGAGGTCGTCTCCGCCGCCGAAGATGAAGAGGTCCCCGAAGCCGAGTTCGACCGGTCGGTGTAGGGGCCGCCCGTCGGGCTGATCGTGTCGGTCCCCTCGCAACCCCTGATATAGAGGTCGACCTGCGAGCTCGGCCGCGCGTCGAGGGGTTGATGCAGGGTGATGTCGATGTCCGGGGTGGGCTTGGAGGCGTTGAGGTTGAAGATCGGGTCGCTGCCAAGCACCCGGGCCTCGATTGTCCCGTCCGCAGCGGTGCCGCGGTAGTTGAGCGCCGCGATCGGGTGCGCCCCGGCTTGGTCGATCGAGACATCGAACTCAATTTCAGAGCTGCCGTCCTCCTCGTCGGTCAAGCCCGGAGCAAAGCTGCCGCTGGTCGCGTCGATCCGTACGTACTGTTCGCGGATCGCATCGCGGGGATCGACGATGACCTGATCGAGGTTCGTAAGGGTTGGGTCACCGCCGCCGCAGCGCAGCCGCCGCGGCTTGTCGGAGCTGTTGTCAAACAGCGTCAAGTTGCAGGCGTCGTCGTGTCCGATCACGACCGAGATCGTCTTCGGGCTCCCGGCGCTGACCTGCAAGGTCGGTCGGCGGATCGAACAGGCACAGCGCCGAGCCGCGCGGCGCTGCCGCGGCGGAGGTGGCAGCGGCCACTGCGGCCAGGGTTTCGATCCTGAGCGCGGTGGCGGCTGTTACGCGCCACGCAGGCTGACCACCAACGCCTGATCTAGCGCCACGAACCGTGACGACGGCACGATTCGCCGTTGTTGTTGTTTTTCGTCGTTGTTGGTCGTTCGTTCGTTCGTCGTTCGTTCGTTCGTCGTTCGTTGGTCGTTCGTCGTCGTTCGTTCGTCGTTCGTCCTCGTCCGTCGTCCGTCGTCCGTCGTTCGTCCGTCGTTCGTTGGTCGTCCGTCGTCCGTCGTCCGTTCGTCGCACCCCGCCCCCGCCCGGGTAGCCGCCCCTCCCGCCGCGTAGCTGCAGTCCGTAGGACAAAGCGGAGCGGCGGGAGGGGCGCCGCCTTCGGCGACCCCCCAACCCGGCCCGATCGGCGAAACTACGCCGACTGAAAAGACGCGAGAGGCCCCAACGATTTCGCAGTCAAAAGGCTCCTCGCAAACACGTCGTCCAGAAAGGAGGACACGCTCTGATGCAGATCGTAGGGGTTCCGGCCAAGGAAATCGATGCGATGCTCGAAGGCGGCGTCGGCCCGTCGCTCGAACCCGACCAAGATTGCCCCGATTGCGGCGGCAAATTCATCCGCTGGGGCTCCTATATCCGGATGGTCCGCCGCTTCCTCAAGATCTGGAAGCTGCGGGTGCGGCGGGTCCGCTGCAAGGGCTGCGGACGCACCCACGCCCTGCTGCCCTCGTTTTGCTACTCGAATCGCCTC
>JAHEXU010000253.1 GCA_023251975.1 bacterium
TCTCGGTCGCCTCAGGGTTCGCACCGGCGCAAGTAGGATTCTTGTAGAGCTTGATCGTCGTCGGGGCGCCGGTCCTTGACCTTGGGGTTGTTGTCGTTGGCCGGGGAGTGAGGGTCGGTGAGGGTCGGCGCTGCGGGGGCCGTCGAGTCCTCGACGCAGGTAGGTGGAAGGCTCCGAACAGGCCGAGGCGTTGTTGGCTTGGTCGGTCGCGGTCGCGGGACATCGCGCCTCGTCGCCACTCAGCGCTCACCGTCCCGCCGTCAAGGCGGCGCCGAAGCTGGCGCACTGTCGCGAGCCCCCGCCTGCCATCCCGGCGCTATCGGCGTCGAAGTACTGGGCGGCATCGGGGTCGAGTGGGTTCGGCGAGCCGTAAAGGACGTGGATGGCACCACCGCCGGGACAATCCTCAGAGTACGCGGGATATTGCTGTTCCCCGATCACGAGGTCGCCGAATCCGTCGGCGTTGAAGTCGCCGCCGCCGAGGCCGACGCCGAGGCCATCGGCGCCGATCCCGTTGTCGGCGAGGCCGGGGTCGAGCTGGCTCAAAAAGATGTCCCCCTTCGGGGTCAGCCCCCGGCGCGACCCGTAGAGGATGTGGACCCCGCCGTCGCCGTCTCGGCCCCGTGATGGAACTCCCGGATAGGCCGCGCTCGTGTTCGCGGCGCCGACGACGAGGTCGGCAAAGCCGTCGCCGTTGAGGTCGCTGGAGCTGAACGAGGATCCAAAGATATCGCCGGGACGACCGTCGGGCCCCCGGATTCCGGGAGTATCTGTGGTCCAGTAGCGATCACCGTGAAGCGAAGGGCCCAAGCGCGAGCCGTAGAGGACGTGGATCGCTCCGCCGTGGCGGCTATCCCTGACGCCAATGACGAGGTCGCTGCGCCGATCGTCGTTGAAATCCGCGGCTTCAAGCGCCGAGCCGAAATGATCGTCGTAGCGGGGGTGCTGATCCCCGCCGATCCCGGGTGTGGTGGTGGTAAGGAGTTGATTTCGTGAAGCTTTCAGCCCCTTGTTTTGCCCGGCGAGCAAGACGGCGACATCGCCGAACCCACCGGTGCCATAGGGGGCTCCGATTGCAAGATCGTTGGCCCGGCCCCGGTTGAACCTGCCGATCGCAAGCGCCCGGCCGAACTCGGGTCCCAAAACGCTGTCATTCTCTCGGAGATTCGCTTGGTAGGCATTGAAGATTCGGGCCCCTGCGACCCGCAGCCGCTTCTCGCCGCCAAGCAGACGAACCGCTGCGCCTTCGATTCTCCGCCGAGCGGGGTCTCGCTCGGGAGCACCGATCACGAGATCATCGATCCGGTCGCGGTTGATCTTTCCGGTGGCCAGGCTGATCCCGAAGGTGGTGTCTCTCCCGGGGCGCAGTCCAAGGAACGTCGCCGGGGTTAGGAGCTGGTTCGCTTGTACCGTAAGCCCCGAAGGGCTCCCGTACACGATGTGGACGGAGGGAGATCCGGAGCCAACATCGACTTCAGAGACCGCTAAATCATCAAAAATATCGTGGTTGAAGTCGCCGACAGCGAGGGTTCGGCCGAACCCTCCCGAGTACTCGACCATCTTCATTCCCGGCGTATCGTGAGTAAAGAATTGACTGCCCGTCGTGCTGAGGCCTGATGGTCCCCCGTAGAGGACTCGGACGCTCCCAATACCATGTTCGTAGGGCGCCCCAACCGCCAGGTCGCCGTAACCATCACCGTTGAAGTCGGGACCAGGGCTGGCGGAGGCGAGCGACGGAACGAGCAGCCCAAGGCAGAAGACAACCGTCAGTCCACCGTAGATCGATGTCTTACGCGAACCCATGCCCACCCTACTTCTCGTCTCGCAGGTTTCGCAGCCGGGCCCACGAGCGCCGCGGCACAAGGCTCGAGGTTGTGACCCCGTAGCCCTGCTCGCTCTGTGCGGGAACAGGTTCAGTCGCGTTGGCGAAGCGATGGACGATGAACATGCCGACACCGAGGTCGGATAGCGCGGTGTAGGTCTTACCGAGTGCGATTGCCTGATCATTGCCCGTCCGAACCCACGAGGGGAGTTCATGGTCACTGTTCATTGCGGGGTACTGCTGGGCTGTCTGGGCGCCGAACTCGGTAACCCAGAACCTGTTGTAGCCCTTGATTGACGCGATGCGGTTTGCTCGCGCATGGGCGTCCTCGAGCTGGTCCAGCGCGGCCGTCGCGAACCCCAAGCCAGCGTCGCGTTGGCGGGATGTCCGATACGGATGAAACGCGAGCCGGTCCAGATGACCAAGGCTGTTCGTGTCTCTGAACTTCTTCAGCACGCCCTTCGTCCAGCTCTTCCAGCTCGCGATCTCGCTGTTTTCGTTGCCGGTGCCCGGCGAGGGGCCGCCAAGCACGATGTATTCGGTGCAATTCTGCGAGGTCCCACCTTCGCTGCACAACCTGGAGTTACCGGCATCGCCGATACCGGCGTAGGCGGTCTTGTACATATTCACGAACTCCTGCTCCCAACCGCTGCCGGTTCCGGCCCACCCCTTGGCGGGGACCGCCATCTCGGTGCTGCACGAGCCCCAACGTTGGCTTGCGTTCGGCTCGTTCCAGATCTCGATCCCGACGATCTTGATGCCGTTGGTCGCGGCGTTGGTGGTGACGGCCAGCTCACCGAAGTGGCGGGCGACCTGCTCGACCCAAAGCCTCCACGCCCCGAGCTGATTAGGGTCTATCCGCCGGGTGAACCAGCCGTCGGGGTTTGACTCATCGGTGAGGGGGGTGTCGGGGTCGTCGACGCTAAACGGGGTATCGCAGCTGGCCTGGGCAGCCGCGGCGATTTCAGTAAGGGCGATCAGCGGTTGCACCTTCGCCCTGGCGAGGTTCCAGTATTGATCGTCGACTGGGCCCCAGTTATAGGCGCTCGCAGCAGGTGCTTGGTAGCCAGCCAGGTTCGAGTTGGCATCAGGAGCAACGGCGTCCCAATCGACCCCGAGCCGGACAACGTTCGCGCCACCGCAGGATGCGAGCCTGGCCGGGTTGTCGTGGGATTCACGGGCCGCATCGCAGTCGGGCCGCGCTGCCCCGCGCCCCCAATCTCCCGGCGGGTCTTGGTACCCGAAGAGGTCGCGCGGGCGCTGCATCTTCGCCACCCCCGTGCTCCGCACCATCGCCCCGCCGCAGCCGACAAACGAGCGTGTGTTACCCCACTCGACGCTCGCAACCGGATGGGGCCCGACGAACGAACTCGAAAGATCGCGCTGGGCGGAATCAAAAGCCCCGGGCGCCAGGCAGCCGCCCTTTTTGGTGTCGGTCCGGTAGGCGCTGCCGACGAGGATCGGCTCGCCGT
>JAHEXU010000254.1 GCA_023251975.1 bacterium
GACCAGGTCGTCGGCGCGATCGGCAAGCGCGGTCTGCTCGAGCATCGCCGCGACGGTCCGGTCGAGGTCGACGACTCGCTCGAGCCGGGCAAACAGGCGCAAGTTCTCGCGGACCGAGAGACGACGGTAGAGCCCGAGGCGTTGCGGCACCCAACCGACCTTGTTCGCGGCGGCGGTTTCGACGGTGCCACTGTCGGGCTCAAGATTTCCGGCGATGATCGAGAACAGGGTCGTCTTGCCGGCTCCGTTCGGCCCGATCACCGCCAAAAGCTCACCCGGCGCGGCGGCGAAGTCAACCGCGCGCAGCGCCTCACGGTTGGCGAATCCCTTCGTAACCCGATGGACCCGGAGCGCCGATCCGCGCTCCTGCTCTGCCGTGACCGGTCCGCCCATCAGCGAAACGGTAGTGCAGGTTTGCGACTCGCTCACCTACGCTGCGCAAATGCGGATCCTGTTCTTCGGTGATGTCGTCGGCGGCACCGGCCGGCGAGCCCTGATCGAAAGCCTGCCTGGACTGCGGCAACGACTGCGCTGCGATGTCGTGATCGCGAACGCCGAGAACGCGGCGGGCGGGGTCGGGATCACCGAAAAGACGGCGACGCCACTGTATGGCGCCGGGGTCGATCTGATCAGCCTCGGCAACCACGCCTACCGGCGCCGCGAGGCCTACGAATACCTTGACAGCGAACCCCGGATTGTCCGCCCGGCCAACTATCCGACCGCCAACCCCGGGCGGGGTCACGTTGTCGCCGAGATCGCCGGCCGCCGGATCGGACTGCTTAACCTGAGCGGCGGCGTCGGTCTGACCGTCGCCCGCTCACCGTTCATCGCCGTCGAGACCGAGCTGGCCGAAATGCAGCGAAAGGGCGCCGAGGTGATCATTGTCGACTTCCATGCCGAGGTGACAAGCGAAAAGTTGGCGATGGGATGGCACCTCGATGGGCGGGTTGGCGCCGTCCTCGGTACCCATACCCACGTTCCCACCGCCGACGCCCGGGTCCTTCCCGGCGGTACCGCCTTGATCTGCGATGTCGGGATGACCGGTGCTCGCGACTCAATCCTCGGGGTCAGGGTCGAGCAGGCACTGGAGAGCTTTCGCACCCAGATGCCGCCGCGCTTTGATTCAGCCGATCAGAACCCGTGGGTCAACGCAGTTTGCGTCGAGGTCGACGATCGCGGTCTTGCCGTCTCAATCGAGTCGATCGTCGAACCCGCAGCCGGCAACGTCAGCGCGACCAAAAGCGGGCCGTAAAACCACGGGATGTAGAGGTAGAACCAGTGCTCGACGGTCAACTCGGCGGCGATTAGTAGCGCCGCCGCCAGGGCCGCGATCTGTGCCGGGGTGCGGCGGCGGCGGCGGCGCAGCAGCGGCATCACGATCGCAACCGCGACGATCGCCTCGACGATCGTCCGAAGCGGGCCGATCTCGAACCAACCCCAGATCGAAAACGGGCTCTGACGCGCCGCCTGGTTGGCGATTGTGCGGTCCCAAAAGGTGCCCAGTCCCGGCTCGATCGCCGGGCCAGCCAGCAAAAAAGCGCTGATCGCGATCGCGGCGGCGGCGCAGAGGACAGCCTCGCGACTGGGCAGGAATCTTCGCCGGTCCCCCCAGGCTCCATTACGCCCGGCTAGGAAGAGCGGGACCAGCGCCAGCGGTGCAAATTTGGTTAGCGCCGCGATCGCAACCAAGACCCCGCGGGCGAGCGGCGAAGCGAGGGCAAACAAGCCCCACACGACCAGTGCCGAAACCAGGGAGTCGTTGCTGTTGGCCTGCAACGCAAAGGTCGTATACGGGAAGGCAACCCAGGCGAAGCCGGCGATCAAGCCAACCCGACGGGACCCGAAGCGGGCGCCGCATGCCAGCAGGCCGGCAACCGTGGCGAGATCGAAAAAGATTGCGGCGGCATGGGCGGCCGGCAGGTCATCCCAGCTCCCGCTCCAGCCGAACGCCGCCTCAAACGGAACGTAGGCGAGATAGGCTGCGGGCCCGTAGGTGTCGCCGCGCGGATTGTCTTCGGGAAACGTTGACTCGCCGTAGATCGGCTCGCCGTGGCTGATCCGATCGGCTCCGATTACCCCCGCGTAGCCGACATCGATGACGCCGGAATCAGCGGTGTTGAGGACGATTCGCCCCGCCAGTAAGACGACCAACGCGACCGCGAAGACCCAGCTCGGAGCGGGCGGTTTGAGCCGGTCGGTCGGTCGGTTGCCGCGGCGTCCGATTGACACCGCCCGGATCATCAGGTAGATCAGCGGCGGATAGGCGAGCACGACCGAGGCTCCAATCTGCGCATTGTTGAAGAAGATATGCCCGATCCCGAAGCTGAGTAGAACGAGCAGATCGAGGTGGGCAAGCTGGCGGATTTGCCGAAAATCGATCAGCAGCGCCAGGAAAAGCGCGCACAGCGGGAGCCAGACATAGGGAGCGTTGAGGAGATGTCCGAACTGGCCTTCGCGGCCCCGTGCCAACGGCCAAGCAACCGCAATCCCGACCCACGACTCGACCACCGCGCCGGTTTCGGCATCGACGACGACCAAGTTGGTTTGATGGAGAATCCCATCAGCGTCGGCGGGGCCGAAGTACTTGAGTTCCCAACGATCCTCCCCGACGACCGCGATCGCAACGCTGAGCGGACCGTTTTGGCGGCGAGCGTCGACCACATCGGGGGCCCGATCAGCGGCTTTGACGGCCTGCCACGGCGTGATCGCGAAGTTCGCCGGGGTTGGGGGAATCGGGTCGCGAAGCGGACTGGGGGCGGCTGCCACCGGCGCGGCCACGACAAGACCTGCCGCAACCGCGCATGTGGCGAGGAGCCGACGCGAGATGGCGCCCGCTACTTGGCGGAGCCAGCGCTGTCTTCGGGGCCGTCGAGCGCCCCTTTGACAACCTCGACCGCTTCCTTCGCCTTGTCGGCAACCGACCCGTCTCCGGTAACGATCTGCTTAATCTCCGACGCGGCTTCCTTCAGCTCGTCGCCGTCGACCTTGGACGCAATCTCTTTGGCCTGACCGGCCAACTTGTCGAAATCGACCATCTTCGGGGTCCTCCGTTCGCTCGAATATTGTCACCGCGACTGTAGCCGACAGCCGTCGCGGCGCGAGACCAGGGGCTCGTGGAAGCGGCGGTGCCGCATCCGCAACGCTAACCGGACGGGTTAAAGCCGCAGACGGGTAAAGCCGCGGTTATTCTTGCCCCAGCCCTACGGAAGGAGCGGCGGCGCCTCGGAGCGCCCGGTCGCGAAGGTCCACATCTTGTTGCCCATGAAATTG
>JAHEXU010000108.1 GCA_023251975.1 bacterium
TCCTGGGGTAGAACGGGGATCCTGTAGCGGTGGTCGCGTGCGATGCCGTGGGTGTAGAGTTCTTTGGACCCACCAAGCGAGAACGTGTGAAACCAGAGCGGCACGCGATCGAGGACGGCTTTGGCGACCTCCGGATCGGCCGTGATCGGGATCAGATCAGCCACCTGACGCTCGGCCGCGGTTGGCTCGGGAGGGGCTCCTGAGGGTGCGGGGCTCCCCGGTGCAGCGGTAGCGCTTGTGGAAGCGTCGTCCAATCCCTGCGGTGCGAGATCCGGTTGCTCTGTCGTGAGTTGGGCGTTTACGGCGATGCGGGCTCCTTCGGTTGGGACCTCCGAGACTAGCAACGGCACGCCGACCCCGCGGTAGCCCCTCGACGAGAGGCGGCGTCACCCGACTCAGATGCCGAGGCTGCAGTTCGCGAACTGGCCGCCCGTGGCCAGGTTGTCCGCTTTTCTTCGCCGTACAGGTTCGGGTCGAGGCCGCTGCGCGGGTTCAGACCCTTCAAGGGATCCAATCTCGGTCCCTTGCCAATGGAGGGTGTCCCATCGAGCTTCGTGACGGCGGGTGAACCAGCGCGGGAACCGAAAGGGGGTTCACCGCGCCGTTTCGGGGTGGAATTTCGCCGCGGTTCGCCCTGAGCCTGGATACACCGAACCGACCGGCGAATCCGCCCCCCATCCCGGCGCCGGGAGCCGATTCGCGCCCACCCCCCGGGGCACCACCCCGCGGGGGTTCACCAATCGACCCCCGACTTGGCCTGGAAACCGGATTCGCTCGGCCGGTTCGGTGGATCCAGGCTGAGCCCGCTCGCAGCCCGCGGATAGCACCCAGGTGATCCGCCGCACCGGTTGAGCAACCCACGCGACCCGCAGTCGCTCCATCCGGCAGGCTTCGCGGCTTCTATCAAAAACCCTCTACTGCGAGGAGGACAGCATGCGGGTCACAACCGCATTTAGTCGAATGCTGCAGCTACCCGGTGCCTGGGTGCGAGATGTCGAGATCGGCCCCGAAGGGACCATCATCGCCTCGACGGCGCTCGGTCCCTCGGTCCCACCGGGATCGAACAGGTCTCCGAAGCGGACCTAACAGCAGCGGAACGCAACCTCGCCAGCGTCTACATCCGCGCCCGCAAGTCGGCTGCATCGCCCCAGAGCTGATGCTCGACCTTCCGGCTGAATCGCTCGCAGCAGGCCGCGGCGCGTGCTCGCCGTCGCCGCCGTCTCGTTAATTAGTTGTCCCCGGCGTAGCCGAGGATCGATTTGTCGATCAGCCACTCGACCGGGGCGAGGTCATCGGTGTAGATACGACCCCCGGGTAGCCGCGGTTCAATCCGCGCCGCCTCGATCACGGCCTGGTTTCGCAGCTCGCTCGGCAGCTGGTTTCGCAGCGCGAATAGGTGCTCTGCCGAAGCGGGGGCATCGGTCCCGATCAAGAGGGTGTTTGCCTCCTCGATTGGGTCGCGTAAGACGGTCGCAAATGATTGGTTCAACGTGCGTCCAAGTGTGGTCTCCAGGTCGTCGTTTTCGCCGGGGTGACCAACGTTGACGATCACGACCCCGCCCGGGTTGAGGTGATCAGCGACAAGGTCAAAGAACTCGGTTGTCGCTAGATAGAAGGGAATGTAGGGCTGGCGATAGGCGTCGACGGCGATAACGTCGTAGCGATCATCGGAGCGGCGCAGCCAGGGCCGCGCGTCGTCGGTGTGAATAGTCAGATTTGGCCCGCCGAGGTCGAAGTAGCGGCGACCGAGATCGGTCAGCGCGCCGTCGATCTCAACCCCGTCGATCCGGGCGTCGGGAAAGAAGTGCCCATATGAGCGGGCCGCTGTGCCCGCCGCGTTTCCGAGGATCGCAACCGAGGACGGGGCCTGATCGAGTGCCGAAAAAGGAGCGACGAGCAGACCGTCCCAGTAGCGCCCTGTCAGGTAGCTGCCGGGTTTGTACAGCGAGTGGATTGCCTGCCCCTCGTTGAGCTCGAGGATTCGTGAGCCATCGCCTCGCTCAATCACCCGCGCGTACTGCAGGTCGGTCTCGACCTCGGCGATGACGCGCCCGTTCTCTGCCGCCTTGACCGTCCCGACGGGGATCGCCAGCGCCAGCGCTAGCAGGATCGGCGCCAAGATCCAGCGCCCCCGCATTCCCGCCGCGGCGACTATCGCGACCGCGATCGCGAACGTGATGAAGGTTCGCTGGGTACCGACCAAAGGGATCAACAGCAGGGCTGACAGCCACGTCCCGGCCAGCGAGCCCGCGGTTGAGACCGCGTAGAGGCGACCGGCGGTTCGCCCGCTGTGTTCGAGGTCGTCGACGGATAATCGGATCGCATAGGGGGTGACTGCGCCCAAGAGGACGACCGGGATCGCGATCAATAACAGCACCGCAAATAAGGAGCCGATGAAGGCTCCGGCCTCGATGCTGTCGAGGGCCTTGACCGAGACGCCAAAAAACGGCCTTGAGACCAGTGGGACGATCGTCAACAACGCTGCAGCGCCGAGGGTCAGCAGGCACATCCCGCGAAGCTGCGGGTTGCGATCGGCGAGTCGGCCACCCCACCAGTAGCCGATCGAAAGAGCGACCAGCACGACGCCGATCGTGTTTGCCCAAACGATTGTGGAGGCACCGAAGAAGGGGGCGATGAGACGCGCCGCCGCGATCTCGGTTCCCAGTGAAGCCGAACCGACAACGAAGACGTAGATATAGAGGAAGCGGTCGCGACGCACTTCGTCAGCCGCCCCTCGAGGCGCGTGCCCTGACCAGCCGCGGCGGCGCGGGCGGCGCGGGCCGGAACGAGTCGCCCATCATGATCACGCCCGCGGTCCCCTGGTCAGAGAGTGGCTCGACCCCGTGCAGCTGCTCGCCGCTTGCGTAGCGCGGACATAAGACCGAGCCCGACCACACATGAAGACATTGCCAAGCGCCGCGCCCGAGAGGCGGACCCCAGCGGCGTAGATCAGCGCAGCGCCCTTGTTGAACCAGGTCGGTCGTGGCAGCGGCCCCAGCAAAGACATCCACATCAATGCACCGGTCGCAAAGAATGTCCCGTGCTCAAGCGCGTGCAGAGTGGCGCTATCGAAGGTGGCCGTCTGATAGATCGACGGAATGTGCCAGAACGCCAAGCCAGCGATCCAAAGCGGCAGCGAGACGAGCGGCTGCATCAAGGCGTGGAGCGGGCGCAACAACTTGACGCCCAGCACCGGCGCCATCATCGGCCCGGTCAGGCCCAAGACCAAGGACAACGCCCCGATGTCCATGATCAACAGGTGCTGGTCCATCTGGGCCATCACCAACTCGGAGGAGAGGCGGTCCAAGGGCGACAGGATCGCCGCCGCGAAGATTGCGAGGCAAACCGTGAATATGGCCGGGCGCCACGGCGCAATCGGGGGACCACGCTGGGCCAACGTCCGAGCCCGCACGGTGTAGGCGATCGCGACCGCCAGCAGCGGTAGCGCTGCGATCAGCGACGCCGCGACGGGTCCACCTTGCGCAACCGGGAAGCTGAGTTCGGGTCCGCTCACGTCGCGAAGGCTAGGGCCCCCACGACGTGGCGGCGCCTGGCTGCCTCAGCAGTAGGGCGCGGTCCTCTGCTACAGCCAACCGCCCAGATGCCGCCCGCCGGGGTCTACGGCTCGGGCAAAGACCGTACAACTCTGTCCAACCTTGTGAGTAGCCGTTCACCTACCCCCACCCCGACCCCCTGATTTGACCGCCACTGTGGCCGCGGGGCTTGACCCAGGGCGTTTCGAAGGAACGCTGTGCCTGACCGGCCGCGGGACCCGAATCGAGTCAAGCCGGGTCATATCAGGCGGCAGCGTCGAGCGGGCTCGGGATCATCCCGCCGCCGAGCCGAGCCCCGTGCACCTCGACCGGGTAGCCGTGCGGGGGGCGATCCTGCAGCGACAGGTGTCGCGCATCGAAAGCAGGCGCTCGACGAACCGCTCACCCTCAGCCGAGCCGGTCCCGCCGGAGCACTTGCGCCAAAGGACCGCGTGGCGGATTGCTCGCTCGGCCACATTATTGTCGTTATCCGCAGTTCGGGATAATTGGTCGGCTCGACCCCGGGAACCTGGGTAAAGCTCCACAGCGTCGGCCAGATGTCGAGCACGTTGCCGCAGAGGCCCGAGAGTGCGGGATCGCGCGAGCGCTCGTCGGCCTCGACCGCATCGAGCAGCTCGACGTGCAGCGGCGCGAGAGCGCCCGTCTGACCAGTCCAGGCTCTCACCGCGCTGGGCAGCCTCGCGGCGGCCGACAGGTCGCGATCCAGGTGATCATCACGGTTTGATCACCGAGGCTCAGCGCGGTCGCCAAGTGGATCGCGTCATACCCGCGCAAGCCGCGCCGATCGGCGAGACTGCCGCCGGTCCGGGCCAGCTCCGGATCGCCTCCGATCGTCGCGAGCGGCTCCCTGACGGATTCGAAGTCGGCAACCGCAACCCCGAACCCGTACGGCAAAAATCGGCCGGAGCGGTTGGCGGCTGCAAGTGCTCGCCCTCCCCTCCGCGAAGGCGAGCACGCTCGCGAACGCGGTGCCGCCGAGTCATCTCCGGGTCGTCGATTTGGTTGCGCGTCTCGCGGATCTCGACCGCGGGGTCCGACGATCCCCGCTGGTCGCACGATCTGCTCCACCCCTTGCGCAGGCGGCCCCCTCGTACATGCCGCCGATCTGGGGGATCCTCTGATGCGGCTTGTCGACGAAGACTACGAAATCGCCGGGGAGGTAGAAGCCCATCTGCTTCAGCGTCTCGATGTCGTACTCGGTGCGCTGGCGCAGTCGATCCGCCTCAAGTTCCTTCCCCTGCTCCTCGGACCGCGTGACCCGCTCATCCAAATGCAGCTCGCGCTGCATCTCCTCGATTGAGCGTTCGAGCGTCTCCTGCTCGGTGACGCAATGGCTCGCCGACCAAACAGCGACGTGGTCGATCTCGTCGAGAACCTCGCCGGTGAGCGGGTCGAAGTACTACGTCGCCGGGGTCGGCCGAGCAAAGGGGCGGCGGGTCTCGGGAGAGCAGGGCAGACTTCATGCGCCCGTGACCTCGACGCCGTGGCGGGCGAGCGGCGTCGAGGTCCGGCGCCTGCTCGGGGAATCGCGGGCTGGCGGACGGGCGGGCCGCCGTCGAGGCTCAGAACCCGCTCGATCGCGATCACTGCGCCGACGGCGGTGAGGTGGGACTGGCTGGCGGGGTCATGCACCTCTACCGTGGCGCCGCGCTTCGCTGCCGCTCAGGTCGATCCGGACGAGGGCTGGCCCACCCTCGCGCGCCCGTTGAATCAGCGCGCGGCGCCTGCCCGTGAGGCGCTTGGCCGCAAGCAGTCGCAGCACGCCCAGACAAGTCGCAGGCTGGCGAGTGTCGCGGTCGTGGTCGCGTCGTCGAAGCCGATCCGCGTGGCGACCGTGGGCGCGCCGATGACCGTCGGCAGCGTCAGTTGCTCGGGGGTGTCGATCCGCAAGTACGCGGCCGCGCGAGCCCTCGGCGAAGCCCACCTGCCGGGCGTCTGATTATGAGAGCGCGGGGACGAGCCGAGGCTCGCCGTCGATGGCGGTCTCGAAGCGGTCGGCGACGCGGTCCATGTAGGCGACCGAGTCGGGACCGGCACGGTCGGCAAGCGCGTAGCGGATCGCGATGTCTATGCGATCGAGCCTCTCACGCGGCAACCAGCGGGACCGCTCCGCCCATCCAGCCCGAGGCGAGTGTGACCGGCGCGTGCGCCGGCGTGACCGCGCAACGCACGAGCGCGCCGCGCTCGAGCGCCGTCCAGCGGGTGATGTCGACGTAGGGGATCCCACGATCGAGTGCGGTCTGGAGCAGCGCGTCGTGCGGGTCGTTGACGGTCGCGAGTAGCCCGTCGGCGCCTCGGCGAGATCCCCGAGCGGGTCGACGGCCTCGGTCAGACCGATACCAGGCAAACCGGCAAGCAGCTACTCCCCGGCCGATTGTTGATCGAGGTGGCCACCGTGCCGCGGGGCTCAAGAAACGCCGGCGCGCTGCATCGCCCACTCGGCGCACGCCGCAAAAAACTCGTCCTGGTCTTCGAGACGGAGGCACTCGCAAGCCAGCCCTTCCTGCAGCAGCCTGCGCATCGCGCGAGCGCGGCGGATCAGCGCGTCGATCTCCCCGAGCTTGCTCTCGGCCAGGGCGCACCACTCCTGCGAGGGTGCGGTGGCATCCGCGAAACCGTCCAACAGGGTGCGAATCTCGGCCAGCGTCAGGCCGGCGTCTCGCCCGACCTCGATCATCGCGAGCAGGCGCAGAACCTGCTCGTCGTAGCGACGCTGCCCGCTGCTGCGGGCGGGTTTCGGGAGCAGCCCCCTGCGCTCGTAGAAACGCACCGCCGAGGTACTCAGGCCCGCGCGCCGGGCGACCTCGCCGATGGCCATCTCCGCCGTCGGTTCAGTGTCCTTGTCTTCAGTGTCCTTGTCTTCAACCATGGTTCATGTTCTACGGTGCTTGGAACGTGATGTCAAGCCCCAAGGAGGACCCGTGACCGTGACCGATCCAGACCAGATTGTGGACGCCGTGCGTGAGCGCTACGCGAGCGCCGCAAAGGTGGCCTCGACCGAGGGCTGCTGCCCCCCGAGCTCCACGAACGAGGTCGCGAGCGACCTCTACGGCGCCGATGAGCGCAGCGGGCTTCCTGCCGCGGCCGCGGCCGCCTCGCTCGGCTGCGCCAACCCCGTCGCGCTCGCCGCGCTTGGGCCCGGCGAGACGGTGCTGGATCTTGGCTCGGGAGGGGGCATCGATGTTCTGCTCAGCGCCCGCCGCGTCGGCCCGACCGGCATCGCCTACGGGCTGGACATGACCGACGAGATGCTCGCCCTCGCCGAGCGCAACCGGATCGAGGCCGGGGCCGAGAACGTCCGCTTCCTGCGCGGTCGGATGGAGCAGATCCCTCTTCCCGCCAACAGCGTCGATGTCGTGCTCTCCAACTGCGTGGTCAACCTCTCCCCCGACAAGGATCGCGTCTTTTGCGAGGCGTTCAGGGTACTGAGACACGGCGGCCGGTTGGCGATCGCCGATATCGCGACACTTGGCCCGCTGCCCGGCTCGATCCGCAGCAGCCTCGACGCGTGGACGGCCTGCATCGCGGGCGCGCTGTCGGTCGAGGAGATCGAAACCAAGCTCGCCACGGTCGGGTTCGAGCAAGTCCGGGTGGAAACCCTGCGCACCTACGATCGCCTGGACTTCGACCTGGTCGCCTCGACGGCGCTCGGTCCCATCGGGATCGAACAGGTCTCCGAAGCCGGCCTGACAGCAGCGGAAGACAACCTCGCCAGCGTCTTTATCCGCGCCCGCAAGCCGACTGCATCGGCCCAAAGCTGATGCTCGACCTCCTGGCTCGAATCGCTCACAGCAGGCCTCGGCGCGTGCTTGCCGCCGCCGCCGTCCTGTTCGCTGCCGGCATCCTCGCCGACGGCTCGCTGTTCGACGCCCTGAAGCCGTTCGGGATCACCGATCCCGGCTCGGAGAGCAGCGTCGCCGAGGCTCGCTTCGACGCGGCGGCCGGGGAGAGAACAAAGCCCGCCATCGTCGCGCTGGTCGAACCGGGGGTCGCGGTCCGCTCGGTGGTCGGGCGGCGTGAGGTGGCGGCCGTCGCCACAGCGCTGGCCAAGGATCCCGCGGTTGCCCGCGCCTCGTCCTTCATCGACAGCGGCGATCGAGCGATGGTCTCCCGCGACGGGCGCGCCGCCTATGTGCTCGGCTTCTTGATCGAGAGCCTCGACCCGCTCTACGCGGACGATGTAGTCGATCGCCTCGAGGCCGAGGTCGGCAGGCGAGCGGGCGTGACGCTCGGCGGCCCGGCCGTCGCCAACCGCCAGGTCGACGGAACGGTGGAGGAAGACCTGCGCAGAGCCGAGCTGATCGCCTTCCCGCTCCTGCTCCTGCTCTCGTTCTTCGTCTTTCGCAGTCTCATCGCGGCTCTGCTGGTGCCGCTGGTCGGCGCGGTCGCGAGCATCGTCACCCTGGGGGCGCTGCGTCTGCTCGCCGAGGTGACTGACATCTCGGTCTTCGCCGTCAACATCGTCACCGGCCTCGGGCTCGGCCTGGCGATCGACTACAGCCTCTTCATCGTCTCTCGCTACCGCGAGGAGTTGGCGCGCTCGGGGCCCGGGGCCGAGGCGCTGCGCCAGACGCTGCGGAGCGCCGGGCGCACGGTAGCCTTCAGCGCGATAACCGTCGCCGCGACGCTCGCTGCCCTGCTCGTCTTCCCCCAGCGCTTTCTCTACTCGATGGGCCTGGGGGGAGCGATCGTCGCGTTGCTCTCGGGTCTGGTCGCGCTTACCGTCTTGCCCGCGGCCCTGGCGCTGCTCGGCGAGCGGATCAACGCGCTCGCCCCGGGGCGCCTTCGGCGCGCGAGCGAGGCGGAGGCCAGCGGTCGCCACGGCGGCTGGTACCGCTTCTCGCGCGCCGTGATGCGCCGGCCGGGCGCGGTCGCGATCGTCACCGCGACGGCGCTGATCGCCGTCGGGTCACCGTTCCTTCGCGCCGAGTTCGTGCCCGGGGAGGACCCGCAGATCTTGCCGGAGCGCTTCGGCGCCAAACAGGTCGACTCGGCGCTTCGTGATCGCTTCGAGGCTTACCGGACCTCGCCGGTGATCGTCCAGGTCGAAGCGCCCGCGGCCGCCGGCGTGAGGCGCGACCTGCACTCCTACGCGGGCGAGCTCGCCTCGCTCGCGCATGTCGCGCTCGTCTCCGAGCCGCGGCCAGCCGGCCCGGGGCTGTGGCGGCTCGAGGCCTGGCAGAACGTCGATCCGAACTCCGACGCTGGCCAGGAGGTGGTAGCGGAGATCCGCGCCCTCGATGCACCGTTCACGACGCGAGTGGCCGGAGCGAGCGCCGAGTTCGTCGATCAGAAGCAGAGCATGGTCGAGCATCTGCTTCCCTTTGCGGCGATCATCGCGGCCGCGACCTTCGTGCTGCTGTTCTTGATGACGGGCTCGGTGGTGCTGCCGGTGAAGGCGCTTCTGATGAACCTCCTTACGGTCGCCGCCGCGTTCGGGATTCTCGTCGTCGTCTTTCAAGACGGGCGACTCGAGGGGCTGCTCGGCTACACGAGCGAGGGGGGACTGAACTCGTCGCAGCCGTTGCTGTTGTTCGCGGTTATCTTCGGGCTGTCGACCGACTACGGCGTTTTCCTGTTGACGCGGATCAAGGAGGCGCGCGACGCTGGCGCCGGGGAGACCGACTCGGTCGCGATAGGGCTCGAGCGCACGGGGCGGGTCGTCACCTACGCGGCGCTGCTCTTGTGCATCGCGATCGGCTCCTTCGCGACCTCGCAGATCGTCTTCATCAAAGAGGTCGGAGTCGGCATCGCGGTCGGCGTCCTGATCGACGCGACGATCGTCCGCGCCCTGCTCGTTCCCTCCCTGATGGGGCTGCTTGGCCGCTGGAACTGGTGGGCGCCGGGGCCGCTGCGCCAGATGCATGCGCGGTTGGGGTTGAGCGAAGGCCCGTAGAATGGGGTCCGAATCACCGAGCGGACGGCGGACGGGCTATCGGCCTCGCGGGCCGAGCCCGGCTTGCCGCGTTCGCGCCGACCTGATCGACGCTGGCGACGGGCCGGTGCGCTTCGGCCTCGAGCGTGCGTGGCTCGCGCAGCTTCGCCGCGATGTCCGACGCGACGCCGTCGTCCGCGAGGTCACCCGCCGGCTCGCGGTCGCGGCTCGCCGGCGCCCCGTGGCGCTGTTGCGCATCCTCCGTCCGCCTGGCCCCGCCCGCCTCACGCAAGCGGGAACCTGGGATGCTTGCCCTGCTCGCCGGTCGGATCGCCCGATGCTGGCTTTGCGGGGCGGTCGCCGAGCCCTTCGAAGCAGTCGACAAACACGCGCTCCACCTGCTTGGCCTCGTTCTCTTCGCCCCGGTTGATCGGTTCGCCAGCCGCGCAGCATGGAATCTTGCATCCGTGAAGCAGACGGAAACAGTCGGGCCGGGGAGGCCGAGCTACCCCGACCTCGAGGGGCGCGTTCGCCGAGCCGGTGAGGGACAGCGAGTCCTTGCATCTGCAACCGCTTCGTTGACGCAACAGCAAGTCTAGATAAACGCCGTCCGGGCCGTCGCTTCATGAGCTAGACTGTTGAGCATGGTCACCGCTGGGGCTGGGCTTTCTGGCGCTAACAGGGCGTTCGTTGCGCAGCTCAACCGCGCACTACCTGGCCCGTTCACTCCGGCCGACGCCGCCGCCGCGACCGGGGTGGATCACGCGCGCGCCGCCCGTCTTCTCCGGCATCTTGCCGAGCAGGGCTGGGTGGCCCGCCTCCAGCGTGGTCTCTACACGACAGTGCCTTTGGAAGCGGAGGATCCGCGGTCGTGGAGCCCAGACCCGTGGGCCGTCGCGGCCAGCGCCCTTGCCCCTGGCTACGTCGGCGGCTGGACCGCGCTGCACCACTGGGATCTCACTGACCAGGTGTTCTCAACGACCGCGGTTATGACGGCCAGGCCTGTCCCTCGTCGTGGGCGGATGATCGGCGCGGCGCACTTCGAGCTTCGCCACCGCCCGAAGTCCGCACTCTTCGGAACGCGACGCGTTTGGCGAGAGGGAATTCCAGTCGTCGTTTCCGACCCGGAGCGGACTCTCATCGATTGCTTTGACGATCCATCACTGGGCGGTGGCCTGCGCCACACCGCCGAAGCCCTTGCAACCTACGCTGAGAGGGAAAGTGTCTCGTGGCCGCAGTTGGTCGAGTACGGCGATCGGCTCGGCAATCGCACAGCGTTCAAGCGCCTCGGCTACGTAGCCGAGGCGCTTGAGTTGGCGAATGGCAAGCTGATCGATGCGTGCCGGCGGCGGATCAGCGCCGGCATCGGCCGGCTCGACCCTGCTTTGTCGGACTCGGGGCCGACCGCCACGCAGTGGGGCTTGCGTATCAACGCCAGGGTCGACCGATGATTCCGCGAGCCGCGCTCCAAGCGCGGGCACAGGAATGGGGCCTCACAGAGGAGGTGGTCGAAAAGGACTATGTGCTCGGGTGGGTTCTCTGGGGTATCGGCTCTCATCCGGCGTTGCGCGACACCTGGGTATTCAAAGGCGGCACCTGCCTAAAGAAGTGCTTCGTTGAGACCTACCGGTTCTCGGAAGACCTCGACTTCACTGTTCTAGAGGGCGGCCCGCTGGTCCCCGACGATCTTCTTCCGGTTCTCGTTGAGATGCTGGATCTTGTCGAACAGGAGACCGGCATCGACGTCTCGAATCGCACCCCGCTTGTCAGGGTCCGTCCTGATGGCCGCTCTGCCGAAGGTCGGATCTACTACCGCGGCCCCCGGGGAGCGCCAGGTGAGACACGCGTCAAGCTCGACCTCACCTACGACGAGACGGTCGTGGAGGCCACGGTGCGACGTTCCATCGCTCATGCCTATGACGACGGCCTTCCGGACGACGCGGCGGTTCAGTGCTACTCGTTTCCCGAGGTGTTCGCCGAGAAGCTCCGTGCGCTCGGCCAACGCACTCGACCGCGCGACCTCTACGATGTCGTCAATCTGTATCGGCGCGCCGACCTTCGGGAAGATCGCGAACTCGTCTTCGCAGTTCTCGAGGAGAAATGCGCCTACAAGCAGGTTCCGGTCCCAACTGTCGCGGCCGTCACCGACGAAGTGAAGGTTGCGGAACTGCGGGCCGATTGGGCGGCGATGCTGGCGCACCAACTCCCCACGCTTCCGCCGGTGGACGAATTCCTGGCCGCCCTCGACGACCTCTTCATTTGGCTTGCCGGTGAGGAGGTGGTGCGCCTTGAGCCCGTGCCCGCTGGCCGCGAGCAGATCGATTCAACCTGGACGGCCCCGCCCACACTCACGAGGTGGCCGAGTGGCGCTCCTCTCGAGCAGATCCGCTTCGCCGGCGCCAACCACCTGCTGGTCGAGCTCCGCTACCAGGGCTCGACGCGACTGATCGAACCGTACGCGCTGCGCCAGTCCAAGGCTGGGAACCTGCTCGTGTACGCGATCAAGGCTCAGACGGGAGAGGTCAGGGCCTATCGAGTCGACCGCATCGAGGGCGTGCGGATCACCACGAGCGGCTTCGTGCCACGGTACGCAATTGAGCTCTCAGTCGCCCTTCCCGTGAGACCCGCTCGGCGGGGCCCGCGACCCGGCTGGCCGACTCGACGGCGGCGGTAAGACGGAGCCTTGGAAGCTTGGTTCACGAGCTAGCTAGCTTCTGACGAATGCCAACGGCGAATGCGAAGCTCGTCGCAGCCGCTGCTGCGCCGCCTCTGTTTCGAAA
>JAHEXU010000255.1 GCA_023251975.1 bacterium
GGTGTTCGGCGCTCCCGGCCTGCGGCGTGTCCCCTGCCTCTGCTTGCCCCTGGCTGCGGTACGGGTGCAGCCCGATCCCATCACTGTTGGCGCGAATAATCGGCGCGATCGGGTTGATCTCGGCGTCGAGGAAGTCGATAAACGCCAGCTTTTTCGTAAACTGCGTGGCGGGCCCGCCGGGGATGTCAGACGTTCCGGTTGAGTCGCCGCGGCCGGGTACCAACCCCGCGGAGATCACCGGCATCGAGGGATTGGCCGAGGCGTTAACCCCCGCGTATGCGAGTTCGAGCAACTCGGCGTATCGCTCCGGCTGAGGTTCGCAGCCACCCCAGAAGGCGGCGGCGTTCGGCTCGTTCCATACCTCGATCGCCAAGGCCTCCGGGAACTGCTCCGCGACCCGCCCGGCGAACGCCTGCCATTTCTGGTCGACCGTCGGTGAGTCCGCGGGCATCTGCGTGGTTTTGACGTTCGGGTCCGCGATGAAGCTGCGCGTCTTCTTGCACGAGTCCGCTGCCGCGCCCGTCCCGGAGACATCATCGGCGTCGCGGCAGACGCCCGCCCCGTGCAGGTCGATGATCGGTCTCATGCCGCCTTCAAGGCCACGCTCATAGACCGAATTGTAGAAGTCGAAATTCTCGACGCCGGGGTCGTTCTCCTGGTCCGCCGGGGTCCTGTCGGCCGCCTCCCTGCACGGCATTGCCTTATCCCACAGCATGCTGAAGCGGTAGGTGTTCGATCCTCCGGCTTCGGCGAGGGCAAACGGGTTGTCCGTCGAGCGATCTTCTTCCCAGGTGTCAGGCGGACCCGTGGCGGCGTCGCCGTTGACGCCCGCGATCCAATCGTCGTTGTAGCCGAAGTAGGGGAACTCAAACCAAAGCTGCTCGCTCTGGTCGACGCTGGAGCGACCGAACGTATTGAACGCGCTCACCCGCAGGGTGTAGCGACCGGGGCCGGGGAGCCCTGCGCCAAGCGCCGACTTTGTGATCGACCCGGTTGTGGTCCATCTGCAGATCGGACGACAGTTTTGAGCCTCGTAGGTGTCGGACCCGGTGTTTGCGGGCAGGGTCTGATCGAAGACCGTCAGATTCGCGCCGCCGGGAACGACGATCTGCGCCAAAACGCGTTTGACCCCGAGACCGCTCGCATTGACGTTGAGGGAGTAGCTATCGCCGCTTGCGGCCAGACCCGCGTTTGAGGTAAGGGTGTCGGTCGAGACCAGGGTGCCCGAGATGTCGCCGACCTGGGGCTTATAGAACGCCACGGCATGGCCGATTGAGGTAGCGCCGACATGGCTGTATGCGATCGGGCCAGCCTCCATGCAGTCGCCGCGGTCGGGGACGGTGTCAAGGCCGACTGCCTCGCCGATGGTGCGGCAGGCGTACCCGCGCATCGTAAGGGCGGACATGGCGTTGGCGCCGCTGGTCCACTTTTTGTTGAAGACGGCGATCGTCCGCTGGGTCGGATGGCGGCCCCAGCCTTGTTCGTTGTCGACCCGAACGCTCTCGATTTCGGCGGGGAGGAGCCGGTTTTCGAACTTCAGCGCTGCGGCGCCCGAGTCGGGCGTTGAGTTGATGTCGAGAGCGTTGTGGGGGTCGAGATCGGCATCCCATTCGGCCCGGGCATCCTTGATCCGCGACGTTAGCTGCGGCGAGTCTGGGAAATCTGGGATGTTGACCGAGTAGGTGTCGGTGTGGCGGTGGATGACGAGACCGTCGCTGGTCCGGTAAGGACCAGCTGCTGAGAACCCTGCTGAGAGCGCGACGATCGCGGTGGCCACCGCGACGACATGGGCTCGGGGGACGCTGCGTTGAAGCATCGCTCGAACTCGATTGACCGCGGCGCGGCGGATCATCCCTGCTGCCCGTCGGTAGCGGCGTCATCGATCTCGGCTTCCGCCGCTTGGGGAGTCTCGCCCTCAAGTTGCTCGGCAACCTCGCCTTCGCTGTTTGCTTCGAGCTCTCCGGTGCTCTGGTTGAGATCGAGGCGACCGTCGGGCGAGACAACTACGTAGGTTCCGTCGGGGTGAGGGGATCGGTCGCTGTCGGACTCGCGACGCTCGACGAACAGGAGATGGTTGGTGCCAACCGAGTACGACGGATCATCGCTTGGGTGGGCCTGCTCGCCGGTCGGGGTGACTCCGCCGATCTTGAACAGGGTAAATGTCCCGGTGAGATGTCCGTCGATCGGGTGCGTCACCTGGAATTCGATCCGCTGGGTCGGGAGCAGTACGGCGCCGGCAGCCTCGAGCGAGGCGAGGTCGTAGTGATCGCTGTCAAGCGTCGTCACATCGGAGCCCAAGCCGGACTCGCCGGGATCGAGTAGGTAGGGATCTCCCTCGGAGACCGAGACGACCTCGGCATCGACGACGGCCCGACTCTGTGCAACCAGCTGATCGATGCTCTCGGCCTCAAGGGTCCAGTCCGGATCGATCGCGAGCCGCTCCTCGCCGTCAGCGGGAAGTTCAGCGTTTGCGGCACCGAAAAGAGCGAACGAGACAGCGATAGCGGCAGCGATTACAAGGACTGCACGGGTGATCGGCACTGCGGTTCCTTCGATCGTGGAGCGGTCAGTATAGGTTACCCTACTGGTTGGCGGCGGGGTTTGTGCCGGTTGGGGGGGATTGGCTTGCGAGCGGTGTCGCCGATGAGGATCTGGGCCGGTGGAGGAGTGTGCACGATCGGTGTACACGATCCGGATGTCGTCGCGGCTGGGCAGGCTGGGATGTAGCCGGGGGTGAGGGTTGGATCGGGATGGCGCTGCCAGCATCGCGCCATCACCGCCGCCGCGGGCTTCGCGCTCATGTCGGCGATTACCCCTTGATTCCCGTGGTGGCGAGGAGATCCGTGGTGGCGAGGAGATTTCTGAAGCAGCTCCATCGTGTCGTTCGCTCGGCTTGAACCGCGATCCGCCGAGCCGGTCGAGTGAATCCGCGCGCCAGGCCAAGCTGGGGGGCGATTTGCGTACACCCGCGGGGTGGTGCCCCGTCGCCCCGTCGGTGGTCGCAAATTGGCTCCCAGCGCCGGGATGGCGCGGGGATTCGCCGTCCGGATCGGTGGATCGAGGTTGCGGCCTGGTGAGAAGCGCCCGATGACAGCGGGCCGCCACGGTGGGATTGATGGGGCCGGGGTTGATAACTCGACTTTCGCAACCTTTAGGGACCCAAGCAGGAATCCGCCCCTCAGCGTCGGAGGCCTGACCAAGCGAACCTGAGCCCCCCGGGCTCCCCGCCCAAAAAAAGGACAGGGGCAATCGACG
>JAHEXU010000256.1 GCA_023251975.1 bacterium
ACATCGTCGGGGCCGTCGCGGCGAGCCCGTTGGCGCTCAGCTTGGCCAGGAACCCGTTCGCCCGCGTCGGGGTGAAGCGGGCCGACGCGGTCCCGTCGCGCCCGGTCTTCAGGGTCGAGGGCAGATCGTCGCTGTTCGCTGAGCTGAGCCGCAGCTTGACGCCGGGAACCGCTGCCCCGGAGGCGGCGAGCAGCTTGACCTTGAGCTCCGCGGGTCGGCCGACTTGCAGCTTTCCCGACACCCTCGTTTTGAGCATGTAGGGGCCGGCCAGTCGCTCCGATTCGGCGGCGATCTTCCGGTACCTGGCCTCAACAGTCGGGCCGATCGCGCCGGGTGCTGCCTCGCCGGGGGCACCGTCGCCCATCAGGCCGTGGACGTACAGCATCACGGCCGCCTGCTGGGTCGTGTTTTTAGAGCGACCGAAGTTCCACAGCGCGTAGGACATCCGGCGAAGCTTCTTTGCGGTAACCCGACCGCCCTCGCGATTTTTTAGGTTCTTGGTGGAGCGCCGCTCGTACTCGTAATCGGCCGAGGGATACCAGAACCGCAGATCGATGCAGAAGGCTGGCTTTTTCTCCCCGGCTAAGGCACCGCGGTAATCGCCGAACCAGCGGATCCCGTACCGGTAGGTGTGGTAGGCACCGACGCCGAGGGTTCCGCAGGTATTGCGGCCGACCGTCGAGCAGGGGTCGTCTTGATTCGGTGGTTCAGCTGCGAACCCGGACTGGGCGCCGATCGCCAGTGTTGCTGCCGCCACAGCCACCATCAGACCCAGTCTCATTTGCCTCGTTCTTCCTTCGCATCTGCCCGGCCGATTCGATCACGAGATCACAACATAACCTTAACATAACCACGAGAGTGTTCGTCACAACGAGTCTGGGCGCAAACGACCAATTCGACCGGTGATCAACTCGACCGGGGGCTAGTCGAAGAGAGGTTCTCCCCGCCTGATTGACCGCTTGTTCCCGCTGAGCGCCCCGGGCGATCTCGGGGGCGGCTCATTGGGCCGGCAAGTTCAGCCTGCGCGACTGAGCGGAAAGGTCGATTACGTCGACCGGGCCGGCGCCCCCACCAACTGTGCGGAGCCCGCTGGCGACCGCCTCGGCCGCCAGCGATCGAGCCAGGGCGGCGGCGTCCGGGAGCTCGACGCCATGCGCCAGCAAAGCGGCGAGGACCGAAGAGTGGGTGCAGCCGGAGCCGTGGGCGGCACCGTCGGGGTGGCGCGGGCCGCTCAGGCGGTACGCCGTCGGCGAACCGATCCGATCCGGCGCGCCAACCAGCAGCAAATCGTCGGCTCGGGCGGTGTGGCCGGCGGTCACGATCGCGGCGGCCGGGCCGAGCCCGAGCAATGCGATCGCGAGATCCTCCTCGCTCGCCGACTCCTCGAGCCCGGTTAGGCAACGCGCCTCGTGGAGATTCGGCGTCACCACGGCGGCGCGGGGAAACAGCAGCTCGATCAGGCCGGATCGGGCCTCCTCATCAAGCAGGACCGCCCCGGACTCGGCGACCATCACCGGGTCGATCACGATCGGAACCGTCTCGAGGCACTCGAGCGCTCGCGCCACCGCCTCGATCGTGATCAGATCGCCGAGCATCCCCACCTTGACCGCGTCGATCCGGATGTCGGCGGCGACCGTCTCAACCTGGGCGATCACGATCTCGGGGGGAACCGAGTGGATCGCATTCACCCCGACCGTGTTCTGGGCCGTGATCGCGGTGATCGCGCAGGTGCCGTGGACGCCGCAACGGGCGAACGCCTTCAGATCAGCCTGGATCCCCGCGCCACCCCCTGAGTCGGAGCCCGCGATTGTCAGTGCGGTCGGATGGGGGTTGATCGGGCCAGTCTAAGTGCTCCCCGCCGGAAGTTCCGTCGATGATCGGGCGAGAACGTACACACATCCGAGATCGAATCACATTCGCTCGATCGGGTCAAAACCGATCCCGTCGCCGCGTCCACAAAGTCAACCTCAACTACCGCGTCGGCGCCGGAAAGATCCTCCGAGCTGGCGCGGGATATTTTGGTCTGCGAAGCCTGGCGCGGGCATCGAAACCGATGGTCCGAACTGGGCCGACCTCCACCCACCGGCTCGTAGAAGAAGGGCATAGGCTGGACTCTCAAGTCAGGCTGGCCGCGCCGGCGCTTCCTGCGGCCGGTGGCGGCGCGCTAGCTCTCCAGCGGTCGTGGTGTCGGCTCGGGCGGCCTCAGCGCGGTGCGGACAAACCCGCTGCCGCCGCGGGCCAGATATCCATCGATTTCCAACATCGACAGCTCGGCGGCGAGGATCGGTGGGGTCCATTGCAGCGCCCGGGCAAGCTCATTCGGCGACGCGGTGCCGCCTTCGACCAGGTCGAGCAGCCGACCCGAGGACTCGCTGAGCGGCGGACCGCAGCGCCGAGTGCTCGCAGCGCCCGGGCCGAGCAGCAAATCAAGGATGTCGCGGCCGCCGCGAATCACCAGGGCGCCGTCGGCCAGCAGATCGTTGCTACCGCAACTTTGCTGCGAGGTGACCGGCCCGGGAACGGCGCCGACATCGCGTCCGAGCTCGCGAGCGATCCGGGCCGTGATCAGCGAGCCCGAGCGAGGGGTCGCCACAACCACCACGGTGAGCGGGCAGAGCGCCGCCATGATCCGATTGCGAGCCGGAAAGCTCCAGCGCCGCGGCCGGGCGCCAGGGATGAACTCGGAAACCAGCGCCCCGCCGCCGGCGACGATCCGGGCCGCCAGCCCGGCGTTTTGACGCGGCCCCGGGTCATCAACTCCGCCGCCGAGAACAGCAACCGTCGCCGCCACATCGAGGGTTTGCGGGCTTGTCCCCTCGAGCGCGCCCTGATGCGCGGCCGCGTCGACGCCAAGGGCCAGCCCGCTGACGACGACAACCCCGGCCGAAGCGACCTCGGCGGCGATCTCTCGCGCCACCTCGAGCCCATACGACCCCGCCCGCCTCGCCCCAACGATCGCAACCGAGTTTGGCCAAGCGCAAGCCGCCAGCGCATCGAACGAGCCGACTCCAAAGAGGGCGGCCGGGGGCCCGGCGAGCTGCTGCAGCGCCGACGGGTAGAGCGGACTGTGAAGGCAAAGCGCCCAGGCTCCGCTTGCCTCGGTGAGGGCGCGGACCCGTGGCACCTGTTCGAGCGCGGCTTTTGGCTCGCCCGCGACCTGTGGCGCCGCCTCGCCACCGAATAGGGCCGCGCACAGCGAGGCGTCGTCGAGCGCGAGCAACTCGTCGACGCCTC
>JAHEXU010000109.1 GCA_023251975.1 bacterium
GGCCGAGTTGGAGCCGCTGCGTATTGAGCGCGCCGAACTCGAAGCCGAGCGGGACCCCGTGCCCGACCCGCTTGCGTTCCGGACCGCCGACCGCGCCGACCGAGCGGGGGCACCGCTGTGGTCGCTGGTCGATTTCAAGGCGGAAGTCGCAGACGAGGTTCGGGCAGGCCTCGAGGGTGCGCTCGAGGGAGCCGGCCTGCTCGACGCATGGGTGATGGCGGACGGCCAGCTGATCGACGTCGACGACGCACTGCTCGTCGCGGCGCCAAACGCCCTGCCCGGGCCGACGCTCGTCGATTCGCTGGCACCGCTTCCCAACGGTCCGGTCGCAGCGAAGGTCGTTGAGTCCGTGCTCGGATCGATCGGCCGTTACGCCGAAGCGCGCCCGGTGGGTGAGTCGGCGGCCGCCCCGTGGATCGCTGCCGATGGGAGCTTTGCGCTCGGGCCGCTTCGCGGTCGGCGCCGGGTCGAGCAGGCGCGGTTCATCGGAGCTCGGGCGAGGGCGGAGAATCGCGCCCGCAGGCTGACCGAGCTGGCCGCTCAAATTGAACCCGTGGAGGCCGCGATCGCTCGAATTGACCTCGAGCTGGGGGCATGCAGGGAGCAGCGCAGCACCCTCGAGGCCGAACTCGTCGCGTTTCGCGATGAGCGGCCGGCCGTGATGGCACATACCTTGCTGACGCAGGCACGCCGTGAAGAAGTGGCGGCATCGCAGCGAACCGGATCCGAGCAGGAGGCGATGGCAAGGGCAGCGGAGCGCCGCGAGCTGACCCACCGAGAGGGGCTTGCGTACGCGCGCGAACGAGGCCTGCCGCGACCGGAAGATCGTGGCGGGGCGCGCCAGGTCGAGGTGGCGCTGGCTGCCTACCGCGAGCACTGCGCCGAGCTGATCGCGGCGGCGGTTCGGGTCCGCGAGGTCGGCGATCTGCTCGCGGCACAACACCAAGCCGTCGAGCGGGCGGCGAGCGGACTCGACACAGCGAGCACGCGGCGGACCGAGGCAACCCGGATCGCATCGCGAAGGCGCGGCGCCCATGCCCAGGTCGAGGCTGCCCTCGGCGACAGCGTCGAGCAGCTGCGCGGCCGACTCGGCGAGCTTGCCGCGACGATCGAAGCGCGCGAGCAGGAGGTGCGGCGCGGCACCGACGAGCGGGTCGCCTCGGCGGCTGCCTCAGCCCGCGCCGATGCAGCCGCCGAAAACGCGGGCGCCGAGCTCAGCGCCGCTGCGGCGGAGGTCGATCGCTCACATGCCGCTCTCGGCCGCTTGGCGGCGCTTGGCGGCTGGGGGCTGGCGCTCGGTGAGGAGGCGCCCGAAGGCCACCAGGAGGCCGCCGGATGGTCGGCCGAGCGCGCCCTCGCTGCGCTCGCGGAGATTCCGAGGAAGCGGCTGGCGACCCGGGGTGGCTTGGAGGGCCTGATCCAGGGCGTCGACAACGGTGCCGACGAGCTGCGGCATCGGCTCGGCGGTACCGAGTTTGCGGTCGAGCGGCGCCGACTTCCCGAGGACCTTGAGCTGGCGATCGTCGAGGTCCGACATGGCGGGGCGCTGCAGCCGATCTCGTCGCTGGAATCGTGGTTGCTCGACGAGCTTGAAGCGCGCGAGCGCACTATCGCCGAGGGCGATCGCAAGCTGTTCGAGTCGTTCTTGGTCGGCGGGCTTGCCGATCAGTTGCGCGAGCGGATCACGGGAGCGGCGCAGCTGGTCGCGACGATGAACGCTTCGCTCGCGAGCTGCGTCACCAGTTCGGGCTTGTCAATCGAGCTCGAATGGCGCCCGCGCGAAGCCGTCGACCCCGGTCTGCGCGAGGCGACGCGGCTCCTACAGCGGAGCATCGCGCTACTCCGCGACGACGATCGAGCGCAGCTGGTCGAGTTCCTGCGGCGACGGATCGAGGAGGCGCGCCAGGCTCGCGATCACGGCTCGACCGCCGAGCACGTGATGAGCGCGCTCGACTACCGAGCTTGGCACGAGTTCTGCGTCGTCCAGATCAGGGATGGCCGCAGGGAACGGCTGACCCGGCAGCGCCATCAGCGCGGGTCCGGCGGCGAGAAGGCGGTCGCCTTGCACCTACCGCTTTTCGCGGCTGCCGCGGCACAATTCGGTTCCGCGGCTGAGCGCGCGCCGCGGTTAATTTTGCTCGACGAGGCGCTGGCGGGAATCGACGAGAAGATGCGTGCCCAACTGCTCGGCCTGCTTGGCAGCTTCGACCTCGACTTCGTGATGACCTCGCATGAGATGTGGGGCTGCTACCCCGAGGTCTCGGCGCTCGGGATCTACCACCTGCATCGCGAGCCGGGCCTTCCGGGGGTCGCGACCGCTCATTTCCGTTGGGATGGCAAACGCCGTGTCGAGGTCGAGCGCGTCGCCTGAGATGCTCGGCACCGACCGCTCGAGCTTCCTCGGCGCCCCAGCGCTTGGACGCTTGCTCGAGGCGGCTCGAGAGCGCTTTGAGCGTAACGGGGGGCCGCGCGGGGAGATCAGGCTGGCGCGGCTGTCGGCCGCCGAGGCCGACGCGCTGAATGGCCTGCTCGGACCGCGCACCCCACTGCTGATCGGGGGTGAGGCCCGGATCGCCCTCGCCGATCTCGACCGGGAGTTGCGCGGCTCCCGGCTTGAGTTTTCGCTTGAACAGGCGCTGACCCTGGTCGGCGGGAGGCTGGCGGACCGGCCCGCCGAGCGGGCCGCCCGCTCGCGCGCACGTGAACGGGCATGGGCAGAGGTCGGGGCGCATCCGGCAGCGTTGAACCCGGCGCTCGCGCCGTGGCTGGCTCACGTGCGCCGGGCCCACGGGGCCGCCGACCCTGAGCGCGCCGGAGCTGTGATCAGCGCGATGGACGTGCTCGAGCGGCTGCCGAGCGAGCGGATCGAACTGCCGCGGCTGGCGGCCGAGGCGGTCGGCGGGGATCCACACGCCCTCGATCGCACCGGCCCGGTCGGTCGATTGGTGGCCGCGGCGCTCAACACACTCGACGGCGGCGACCCGGCGGCCACGCTCAGCGCCGAGCGCTGGCGGGCGCTATGGGACGGCGTCGGGGTCGACTGCGACGATCTCTCATGCGCCGCGCTCGCGCTCGGGCTGCGAGCGCGGCGCCCTGCCCGCGGTTATCTCGCCGCCCGCCTGGGTGCCGCCGCCTCGGCGGGCCGACCACTGGTGCTGACTCTGCGCGAGCTACGGGACCGCCCACCGCGGTTGCGCGGGCCCGAGCTCTTCGTTTGCGAAAACCCGAGCATCATCAGCAGCGCCGCGAGCGCGCTCGGCGCCCGATGTCCACCGCTGCTCTGCAGTGGTGGATGGCCGAACACGGCGGTTGGGACGATCGTCCGGCTGGCAGCCGAGTCCGGGATGTCGCTACGGATCAGCGCCGACCGCGACCAGGCTGGCCACGCGATCGCCGCCCGCCTGCTCGAAGCTCCGGGCGCCGAGCCCTGGATACTCCCCGGCGAGGACGCCCCGGAGGCGATATACGAGGAGCAGCGCGCGGACCGATTGATCGCATCACTCGCCGAACGCGCCCACCGTCGAGGCTGAGTACGTGTCGAGCGTCCGTCGGGTGACGGCGCGACAGAGGGGGCAGGCGCTCGGCAAACGCTGGGTCGGGCCAAGCTCCGCGAACCGCGGCGCGGCTTCTCGTCCCGCGCCTTGCGTCAGCCACCCGGTCGGGCGCGAGCCCACGGATGAACCAACGCCGAACTCTCCGAGCGCTTCGCTGCGATGGAGCCACGACGGCTCGCCGGATCTCGCTCCCCGTGGCCCAGGATGGATCACCACCGCGACCAGCAGGGGCGTCAGCCCGATCGATTGCTCAAACGGCCCGGCGGCGACGTGGTTACGATCGCTGTTACCTCCGCGGCATCGCTTAACCGCAGACATTTGTGGCGCCGCTGAGCGGTCGCGCCTTAAACCTCGACGACGACCGGGAGCACCATCGGGCGGCGCTTCAGGCGCTTGTAGACAAACGCGGCTACGTCGTCGTGCAGGTCTTGTTCGAGCAACTTGGCGTCGCGATGGGCGCTCTGCTTCGATTCGGCAAGCGATCCGGCGATCACGTCGGTCAGCTCATCGAGCAGGGCCTCGATGTCATCGACGAACGGGACCCCGCGGAACAGAATCTCGGGGTCGGCAACCGGTTCGTGTGCGCGGGCTGAGACGGTGGCGACAACGATCACCGCTCCATCGGCCGACAGGGTGCGGCGATCGCGCAGCGCGATGTCATCGGGTTCGCCGATGTCGACGCCGTCAACGTAGATGACGCCGTTTCCATGACGTTCGTCGGTCAGACCGGCCCGCTTGCCGTCGGCGGCGATCTCGAAGACCCGACCGTTGGAGCCGCGGAAGATGTCCTTCGGGGCAACTCCGACCGCCTCGGCCAACCCGGCGTGGAGCCGAACCCGTTTGTGGTCGCCGTGCAATGGCAAGACAAACCGCGGCTTGGTTAGGTTGAGCATCAGTTTCAGCTCCTCCTGCCAGCCGTGTCCGGAGGCATGGATCGGAGCGTCGGCCGCGGTCACGACCTCGGCGCCAATCTCGAAGATCTTGTCGATCGTGTCGTTGACGGCGCGTTCGTTGCCGGGAACCGGAGTGGCGCTGAAAACGACCGTGTCGCGCTCGTGCAACTCGATGTCGCGGTGATCGCCATGTGCCATCCGCCGCAGCGCCGAGAGCGGCTCGCCCTGGCTCCCGGTTGAGACCACGATGACGCGGTTGTCGGGGAAATCCTCGATTTCGCGTGGCTGGATAAAAATGCTCTCGGGGGTGCTTGCCATCCCGAGGTTGGCGGCGATATTGAAGTTTTTGCGCATCGAGCGACCGAGCAGCGCGACCTTGCGGTCGAGGTGGGCGGCGGCGTCGATCACCTGCTGGACCCGGTGGATGTTGGAGGCGAAGCAGGTGACGATGATCCGGCCTTCGCAGCCCTCGAAGGTGCGCAAAAGCGCCGGGCCGACGCTCGACTCTGACGGCGCCACCCCGGGGCGATCGGCGTTGGTCGAATCGCCACACAAACAGAGCACGCCCTCGGCGCCGAGTTGCGCCAATCGCTGCATGTCAGCGGGGCGACCATCGACCGGAGTCTGATCGAACTTGTAGTCGCCGGTGAACAAAATCGCCCCCTGCGGAGTGTGCAGTGCGACCGCCCGCATATCCGGAATCGAGTGGGACATGTGGATCAGCTCGATCGCAAACGGTCCGGCGGCGCGCCGATCGCCCGGTTCGAGGACCTCGATCGGGACCTCGCGAAGACGATGCTCCTCGAGCTTCGAGCGAACCAGCCCAACCGTCAGCTTGCCGCCGTAGATCACCTTTGGATAGCCAATCTCACGCAGCAGGTAGGGCAGCGCACCGACGTGGTCTTCGTGGCCGTGAGTCAAGACGATTGCGTCGATATCGCCGGCGCGATCGCGCAGGTAGCCGAAGTCGGGCAGGACCAGGTCGATCCCTGGCATCTCGGCGGTCGGGAACATCAAACCGGCGTCGATCAAGACGATCCGCCCGTCGCGTTCGACCACGCACATGTTCTTGCCGATCTCGCCGAGGCCGCCGAGCGGCAGAATCCGGATTGGTCCCGCCATCAGATGCTCGCTGGCAGATCGAGGGTGCCGAGCACGGCCTCAATAGCGGTCCGCTCGGCCACGTCGGCGACGACCAGCGGCAGCCGCACCGTCGGGCCGCACAGGCCCAGCATCTCGCTTGCCGCCTTGACCGGGATCGGGTTGACCGCCACCGCCATCGCCTCGTAGAGGGTCGCCATCTCGGCGTCGAGACGACTCGCCTCGGCGGTGTCGCCCGCCCGCTGGGCGTCAAAGATCGCCCGCAGTCGAGCTGGCACAAGGTTGGAGGCGACACAGATCCCACCGGTCCCGCCGAGTTCGAGGGTCCGCAGGAAGATCTCGTCGTTGCCGGCCAGCAGATCGAGGCCGGGAATCGGCGCCAGCTCGTCGTTATTGGCCTGCTTGACCGCGACGATCGTCGCATGCTCGGCGGCCAATTCCGCCAGGAACGGCGGCGGCATGTTGATCACGCAGCGAGACGGGATGTTGTAGAGGATGATCGGTAGGTCGCAAGCCGACGCAACCGCGGCGAAGTGGGCGCGCAACCCGGCCGGGTTCGGCTTGTTGTAGTACGGGGCCACGACCAGCGCGCCGTGGGCTCCGGCGGCGGCGGCGCGGGCGGTCAGCGCGACCGTATGGCGGGTGTCGTTGGTCCCGGTGCCACAGATCACAACCATCTCGTCGCCGACCTCTTCGAGGATCGCGTCGAGCAGGCTGATTTGCTCGTCGTCATCGAGGGTCGGCGATTCGCCGCTGGTCCCGGCGACGACTACCCCGTGGGCTCCACCCTCGACCTGGCGGCGCGCCAGCGCCCGAGCGGCTGGCAAATCAAGCGATCCGTCAGCGCGAAACGGCGTGATCATCGCCGTCAGCACGCCCTCGAATCCGCTCTTGAACCGACTCATCGCGAGGCAGGCTAGATGACTGATTCCGAATCCGCGTGCTCGCAGCGGTTGATCCGGCGAAGCCGGACCTCGCCGGTCTTCGCAACCGGTGGCACCGCCATCGGCAAGGGTCCGGGTGGCAATCCGGCGGCGGCGGCGGGGCCATCATCCGCCGCTTTGCAAAAGCGATCGGTTAGTGCCCGGGTAAGGTTAAGCGCTCGATTTTAGGCGGTCGAGGATCGAGCGCGGCGGCGGCGGTGTGAGGCCGCGATAACAGCGCTATTGCGGGCTCGCGACGGCGGCCCGTCGGTGACGGTAATCGGCCGCCTAAAGCGCACCTATTCTTGCGTCAGCGCGGTCGATGCAGCGCATCGGCGAGCTTCGTGGGCGCAGTCAGGCGGGTTCGGGGCCGTCCGATAGCGACGGAAATTGTGGCGGGAAGGGCTTGGCTTCGTTTACCCCGATGAGGGTGGCGGGAGTCGCCAACCGGCGCTTCGCTCGAGCTGGGCCGCCACCCGCAACAGCAGGTCCTCGCGCCCGTAGGCGGCGATGATTTGGACGCCGATCGGCACCCCCTCCTCGCTGACGGCAAGCGGCAGCGAGATCGCCGGGTTGCCGGTCACATTCCAAAGCGCTGTGAACGCACCGCACGGCAGCGCCCGCTCAAACGCCGCCATCGGGTCGCCACCGGAGTCGTCAAAGCTGCCGAGCTTCGGCGCGATCTCGGCCATCGTCGGGGTGATTAGAAGATCGTTGCCAGCGCCGAACCATGCCGCCACCATCCGGGTCAAACCATGGTGCAGGGCGATATCGGCGAGCAGGCGGCCGGAGTCGCGGGCCCGGCCGATCTCGGCTAGCGCCCAGGTCAACGGCTCGACATCATCGGCGGTCAACTCGCGGCCCACCAGGACGCCGAACTGCCCCAGCGCGGCTGCTTGGCCCGCCGCCCAGCGGGTCAGGAAACTGTCGCGCAGGTCGATTTCGTCACCGAGCCCGATCGCCCCGAGCGGCGAGCCTTCGACTCGGTGGTGTCCCAGGCCTTCGAGCAGCGCCGCGGTCGCCTCAGCCGCCGCGACACACTGCGGGTCGACCGTGACTTCGATCGCTGGATCGCTCCAGAGCGCAAAACCGAGTCCGCTCGACTCGTCGTCAAGCTCCGCGGCGTAGGGGCGGGTCGGGGCCGGAGCGACATAGGGATCGCCGGGGGCTGGACCGTGAACCGCGTCGAGGATCGTCGCGGTGTCGCGGACCGACTTCGAAAGGACCAATTCGGTCGTCATCCCAGCCATGTTGTCGCCGATGAACGGCCCCTCGCTGGTCCGGGCACGGGTGGTCTTCAGCCCGACCAGACCGTTGTTTGAGGCCGGGATCCGGATCGAACCGCCGCCGTCGTTGGCATGGGCGATCGCGACCATCCCGCAGGCGACCGCCGCCGCCGATCCGCCGCTCGATCCGCCCGGGGTGCGGGTGTGGTCCCACGGATTCTTGGTTGCACCGTAGGCGCGAGGCTCGGTGGTCGGAAGAATCCCCATCTCAGGAACGTTCGTCTTGCCGATCGAGATCAGCCCCGCCGCCCGAAATCGCTCCGCCAGGTAGGTGTCGAGGGGCAGCCTGAAGTCGGCGTCCTTGAGGACCTGCATCCCGAGGTGCATCGGCTCGCCGGCAAACCCGGCGCCGAGGTCCTTGAGGACGAACGGCACCCCCTTGAAGGGGCCGTCGGGCAACTGTGGTGATGCCGCCTGCGCGCGCGCCGACTCGTAGGTTCGGTGGATCACCGCGTTGATCTCGGGATTGAGCGCCTCAACCGCCCCAATCGCCGCCTCGACCAGCTCGGACGGGCTCGCCTCGCCGCTCGCGACCAGCTCTGCTTGCCCGGTCGCGTCCATCTCTTGCCACGCCTGATTGATCGACACCGTCTTACCTCGCCTCGTCGTTTGGGTTGTTCACCCCCGGGTCACGCGGGAATGGCTGGCGGGCCAGCCGGACTGGCGGGGTCCGCGGGACGCTACAGGTACGGGTAGCGACGGCGCTGCGGCGGCAGGCTTAAGACCCGGACGAAGCCGGTGACCGATGCGGCTGCGGCGATCACTATCGCCGCGCAGGAAACCAAGAAGGCGGCGTCGGCGAGCTGCCAATCGACCGCGGCGCCGAACCGCAAGCTCGCGATCAAAATCGAACCGAAGAAAATCATCGCTGCGACCAATAGCCCCGCCAGCTCGATTTGCCGCAAGCCGGTGGCGCTGACCGGCCGCGGCGTCTCGTCGAGCGCCGCGATCTCGGGGGCGCGTCGGATCATCACCCCGGCAACCGCCGAGGCGATCGCCACCGTCAACGCGTAGGAGCCGAGCGGATCGCTGGGCCGGTGCCAGGCGCCGACCAAGACCATCACCCCCATCCCGCCCGCCAGCACGGTCGCGCCGATCGCCGCCGCCAGCCGCAACCGCGCCGGCGCGATCAGGATGCAGGCAAGCCCGAGCGAAATCGCGATCGTGGTGTGTCCGCTCGGGTAGGTGTTCTCGGCTACCAGGTCATCGCTCAAAAGCTCCGGTCGGGTGAAAATCGTATGTTTGACGATCTCGGTGACGCCGACCGAGGCGCCGACAACCAGCGCCGGGACAATCATCAGCCGCGGCCTCCGTCGCAACAGCGCCACCGCCGTCAAGGCGCTGATCGCCAGGACCAGCGAGCCGACGCTGACGATCGAGAGCAGCAGTCGCGCCCGTCGTACCACCGGCGTCGGCACCTGCTCGACCGCTCGGATTCCACCTCGAATCGCCGAGTTGTCGGCCCGCTGCCCAGTCTCGGTATGGACGGCAAAGATCCACAGCAAGACGAACAGCGCGATCGCGGCCGCCGCCAGCACAAAGAGGCGGCGGGCATGGCCCTCGGCGCTGCGGCGAGACGACACCGACGCTCAGTCCAGCAGCGCCTCGAGCCCGACCGTCAGCGGGTCCGGCAGCGAGGAAACCCGCCGACAGGCCAGCACCACTCCGGGCATGAACGAGGAGCGGTCGATCGAGTCGTGGCGAATCGAGAGGGTCTGACCCTGGCCTCCGAACAGCACCTCCTGATGGGCGACCAATCCCGGCAGGCGGACCGAGTGGATCGGCCGGTGAACCTTGCCGCCGGCCGCTTCGATCAGTCGCGCAGTCCGGGCGGCGGTTCCCGATGGCGCGTCGAGCTTGCGGTCATGGTGAAGCTCAACGATCTCGACCTCCGGCATGTGTTTGGCGGCTTGCTGGGCAAAGCTCATCATCAAGACCGCCCCGATCGCGAAGTTGGGAGCGACGAAGGCGCGCGCCCCGGCGCCGCGGTCAAAGTGATCGGCGGCGCAGCGGGCCAGCTTGTCGAGGTCGAAGCCGGTTGTCCCGATCACCACCGAGGTCTTCGAGTGAAGGCACTTGTGGGCGTTCGGAAGCGCCTGGTCGGGGAGGGTGAAGTCGACGACCACATCGGCCTCGTCGAGCAATTCCCCGAGGCCAACCCCGAGCGCCGGGTCCGCCCGACCGCTCAAAACCAGCCCCGGCGCGGCCTCGATAGCCTCGCAGACGGTCGCCCCCATCCGCCCCGCCGCGCCAGCGACAGCAACCCGGATCGGCGGCTCGTCCTCGCTTCGATCTGCGGTTTCGCTCATCGGGCCGACAGGTTAGGGATCGCGCTTCGCCACCTCGCGGTGGCGGTCGGTCAGGGTTGCGGCGCTGCAGCCGTGAGCGCGTCGAACTCGGCGACGATCGCGGCGGCGAGCTCGGCGACATCGGGGACCGCCTCGGCGTCGCCGGTCAGCCCGATATCGAGCCGGTCGATGTAGGAGATCACGGTGACGTTGAGCAGCGCGCCGGGGAAAATCAGGCTGAGCGGCAGGATCGAGCGGAGCTTGCCACCGAGCATGTAGACCGGGACCTGAGGCCCGGGAACATTCGAGACGAGCAGGTTGACCGGCGGTTCGAAACGTCCGGTCCCCATCATCTGCAGCAGACCACCGGCGAGGGCACGAAAGGCGAGCGGCGGGATCAGATCGTTGGCGTCGATCATCAGGGTCGGTGGGGTCAGCGCATGGCGCTTTTTGGCGGCGAGCATCGCGGCGGCGGCGGCGGCGACCCGTTCGCCGGGCTCGGCGAGGTTGCTCGGGATCGGCACTACATACGAGGAGATCGCGTTGCCGAACCCGCCGTCCTCGCCGACGGTCCGGACATTGGCGGGGACGAAGGCAACCAACGGTTGGTCGGGCAGCTCGTCTTTCTCCGCGAAGACGGTCCGCATCCCACCGGCGACCGCGGCCATCACGATGTCGTTGAAGCTGACCCCGTAGGCGGACTTCAACTTGCGGACCATCGCCACCTCGACGGTGCCGAGGCCAGCGCTGCGACCCCGGCTGAGCGGTCCGTTCAGCCGGGTCCGAGGGGCGGGCGAGAACGGCGCAGCCTCGGGGCTGGGGCGACCCGCAAACTTGGCGGCGCGGCGCACCGTCGCGGCGACCCTTTGAACCCCCGGAAGGGTTCGCATCATCGGGACCTGGTCGATCTGGGGCAGCGCGGTCGCGGCGGCACGGGCGGCCCGCGCCGGATGCGACAGGGTCGCCCGGAGACCGCGAAAGAACAGTCGCGAGCGCTTCTCGGCGACCCCATCGGGGACCGCCGGGGGCAACGGTCGCCCGCCGGTCGGCGAGGGATCGAGCAGGAGCCCGGCGATCGTCGAAGCGCCGAGCGCATCGGCAACCGCGTGGTGGAACTTGAAGGCAATCCCGACTCCGCCGTCGGCGACCCCGTCGATCACGTGGATCTCCCAGAGCGGCCGCGAGCGGTCCATCCTCTCGGCCAGGATCGCCGCGCCGACATCGCACAGTTCAGTCGGTCCGCCCGGCTCCGGCAGGGTGTGGGCGATCACATGGTCGGCGACATTGACCGGAGCGGTGATAAAACTCGGATGATCGAGGTTGAAGGGAACGGTCTGCAGTCGCCACCGCAGCGGTGGAATCGAGCCGATCCGGCTTTCGATCAGCCCGATCACCCCTTCGCGGCTGATCTCGTCCCCATCCTGGGGCGGGTCGAATACGAAGATCCCGCAGAAGTTGGAGAGGATGTTGCCGGTCTCGGCGGCAAGGAACTGGGCGTCGAAGCTGGAAAGCTTTCGCGAAGCGGCGACAGCGTCGGGAGCGGTCTCGTACTGACTGCCGGGACGGACGGTCGATCTCGTGTTTGCCGCGGGCTCGCCGACGCCTACCTTGCTCTTCGTCGACCCCGCCATTCGCCCAACAATACATCGTGTGCGGGCAAAGTGTCAACCGAGGCGCCCGCGGCAGCGATTGGGACTCGTTACGCCGCTTGGGCGCACCGGTTTATCCGCTGCCGCGAGCCGGGCGCGCACCCAGTACTGGCTGATATGACTAGTCGAGGGCAGTCAAGGCCGCCAGGTCATCAAGATCGCTCGGTCGCGCGCGGGCGCGCTTCATGCTGATCAGATCGTCACGGCCTGCGACCGCAATCAAAATCTCGCCGAGCCGGATCTTCAGCGCCGCGGAGCGAAGCTCTTCGTAGGCGGGCGCACCGGGTGCTTGGTGAATCACATCGATCGCTCCATG
>JAHEXU010000110.1 GCA_023251975.1 bacterium
GGACGGGAACGACCTCTACAGCGCCGGGTCCGGCCGGGTGATGCACTTCCGCCGCGCTGCCGACGGATCGCTGACCTTCGCCGACTGCCTGATCTCGCGGCGCAGCGGGGGCGTTCGGCCGAGCCACCAGTGCGAGGGGCCCGCGGCGAGCCAGCCACCGAACTACCTGATCGGCGTCGCCGCGCTCGCGATCGATCCGAAGGGCAACGAGGTCTACGTCGGCTCGCGAAACCCCGGCCAGATCGTCCACTTCAACCGCCGCCCGAACGGCTCACTGCGGTTCGCCGACTGCGTCACATCGCACCTCAGCGAGTTCGTCGGCAACCCGCTCCGCCCCTGCGAGCGACTGCCGCGGGTCGGCGAGTCGGTGACCTCGCCGTATCGGCGGACGGAGCCCGCCTCTACGCCGGGACCGACGACGGCCTGGTCGTGCTCGGACCCGATTCCGATGGATCGCTGGACAGCTCTTACCTGTTTTGCGAATCTCGCCTCTCGGTTCGCTCCTGCCACCACAGCCCCGGTGCCGCGCTAACAAGGCCGGGTGAGCTAACCGAGTCAAGCGGCGGACTCGACCTCTACACCGTCAACGACGGCATCAGCGAAGGCGGCGTCGGCTCGCTCTCACACCTGGCTGACCCTTTCACGTTGATTCGCTGCGCCGGCAAGCGAGCGACGATCACCGCCTCGGGCGGTCCGAAGCTGATCGGCACGAACGGCCGCGACATCATCAGCGGCGGCGACAAAACCGACATCATCCGGGGGCGGCGCGGAAACGATCTGATCTGCGGCCTCGGCGGTCGGGACCGGCTGCTCAGCGGGGCCGGCCGCGACCGGCTGTTCGGCGGCGCTGCGGGCGATCAGCTGATCGGTGGCGATGGCAACGACAGGTGCGCGGGCGGGAACGGTCACGATCGCCTCAGCAACTGCGAGAAGGGGGGCTAGATCTCGCCGCCATCCCTCCTCGACCGCCGCCTGTGGCGTACGATACCGCGACAGCGGTAGCTCCGAGCCCGCCGCGGGCACCCCTCCCCTGCTCCCCCGGGTTGGCGGACCAGCGTCGAACGACCCGCCACAGCATTCACCCACCGCCCCAAAGCTTGACCGCGAGACGATCACGATCGTTCCAAGACCCTGAGACCAAACGACCCGACTGCCCAAGGAGATTCAGAGAAATGCCCGCTACCGAACCATTCATTTTCGAGGCGATCCGCACCCCCCGCGGCAAGGGGAAAGTGAACGGCTCGCTGCACGCGACCAAGCCGGTCGATCTGGTCGTCGGCTTGATGCACGAGACGCTCGCCCGCAACGCCGAGCTTGACCCGAATACGATCGAGGATGTAGTCCTCGGCTGCGTCGGTCCGGTTGGCGACCAGGGCGGCGACATCGCCAAGATCGCCGCGATCAAGGCGGGGCTCCCCGACACCGTCGCGGGCGTCCAGCTAAACCGCTTTTGCGCGTCCGGCCTCGAGGCGGTCAACATCGCTTCGCAGAAGATCGCCTCCGGCTGGGAGGACCTGGTGATGTGCGGCGGCGTCGAGTCGATGTCGCGAGTCCCGATGGGCTCCGACGGCGGTGCCTGGGCGCTCGACCCGGAGACGAACTACAACACCGACTTTGTCCCCCAGGGTGTGAGCGCCGATCTGATCGCCACGATCGAGGGATTCAGCCGCGACGATGTCGACGCCTTCGCAGTCCGCTCGCAAGAGCGCGCCGCTGCCGCCCAAGCGGCAGGCCACTTCGACCGCTCGGTTGTCGCGGTCGAGGACATCAACGGCAACACGGTGCTCGACCACGACGAGTTCATCCGCGCCGGGACCACCGCCGAGAGCCTGGCGGGGCTGAAGCCGTCGTTCGCGATGATGGGCGAAATGGGCGGTTTTGACGCGGTGGCGCTGCAGAAGTACCACTGGATCGAAAAAATCAACCATGTCCACCACCCGGGCAACTCCTCGGGAATCGTCGACGGCGCTTCGATGCTGCTGGTTGGCTCCGAGAAGGCAGGATCGGCGAACGGCCTGAAGCCACGCGCCAAGGTGCTGGCAACGGCCCTGTCGGGTGCCGAGCCGACGATCATGCTGACCGGTCCGGCTCCGGCGTCGAAGAAGGCGCTGGCGAAGGCCGGTCTAACCGTCGACGACCTCGACCTGGTCGAGATCAACGAGGCTTTTGCCTCGGTCGCGCTGCGCTTCGTCAGGGAGATGGGGCTGGACCTGGAGAAGGTCAACGTCAACGGCGGCGCGATCGCGATGGGGCATCCGCTCGGCGCGACCGGCGGAATGATCCTCGGGACGATGATCGACGAACTCGAACGGACCGGCGGCCGCTACGGCCTGGCGACGCTTTGCGTCGGCGCCGGGATGGGCATCGCGACAGTGATCGAGCGGGTCTAGGCGCCGCGCCTAACGCCCCAGCAACGACTCAACCAAGAAGGACTGCGAACAAATGAGCGAGAGCACAACGATTCGTTGGGAGCAGGGAGATGACGGCATCGTCGTTCTCACTCTCGACGACCCCAGCCAGAGCGCCAACACGATGAACGCCGCCTATGTCGCCTCGATGGGCGCCACGGTGGACCGGCTCGAGGCCGAGAAGGACTCGATCGTCGGGGTCATCATCACCTCGGCAAAGAAGACCTTCTTCGCCGGTGGCGACCTCAACGACCTAATCAAGGCGACCCGGGCCGACGCGGCCGATGTCGAGGCGATGGTGAGCACGGTGAAGAGCCAGCTGCGGCGGCTCGAGACCCTCGGCGTCCCGGTCGTCTCGGCGGTCAACGGTGCGGCCCTCGGCGGCGGACTTGAGATCTGCCTGGCGACTCACCACCGGATCGTCGTCAACGACCCGAAGATCCAGCTTGGCCTGCCCGAGGTCCAGCTCGGCCTGCTCCCCGGGGGCGGCGGCGTGATCCGCACCGTCCGCCTGCTCGGTCTGATCGACGCGCTGATGAAGATCCTGATGGAGGGCAAGCGCTACAAGCCCGCCAAGGCGCTCGAGATCGGCCTGATCAGTGAACTGGTCGACTCCCCCGACGATCTGATTGGCGCCGCCAAGGCGTGGATCGCGGCCAACCCCGAGGCCAAGCAGCCGTGGGACAGCGACGGCTACCGGATGCCCGGAGGCAAGCCCACCAGCCCGGCGCTGGCAGCGAACCTGCCCGCCTTCCCGGCGAACCTGCGCAAGCAGCTGAAGGGCGCCGACTATCCGGCGCCGCGCAACATCATGGCGGCGGCTGTCGAGGGCGCGATCACCGACATCGACAACGCCTTCAAGATCGAGGGTCGCTACTTCGTCGACTTGGTCTGCGGGCAGATCTCGAAGAACATGATCCAAGCGTTTTTCTTCGACCTCCAGCAGGTCAGTGGCGATCGCGGCCGCCCCGAGGGGATCGAGCCGTGGAAGGCGACCAAGGCGGTCGTCCTCGGCGCCGGGATGATGGGTGCGGCGATCACCTACGTCTGCGCCAAGGCCGGGATCGAGGTCGTGATCAAGGATGTCGATCAAGCCGCCGCCGAGCGCGGCAAGGCCTACTCGGAGAGCCTGGTTGCGAAGGGAATCGAGCGCGGTTACGTGACCAAGGAGGCAGGCGATGCTCTGCTGGCCCGTATCACCCCGACGACCGATCCGGCCGCCGCAGTCGGCGCCGACATCGTGATCGAGGCCGTCTTCGAGGACCCGTCTGTCAAGCAGCAGGTGTTCGAGGAGATCGAGCCACACCTGGCGCCTGACGCGGTGCTCGGGTCGAACACCTCGACCTTGCCGATCACCGGCCTCGCCGAGTTCGTGACTCGCCCCGAGGACTTCATCGGGCTGCACTTCTTCTCCCCGGTGGACAAGATGCCGCTACTCGAAATCATCAAGGGCGAGAAGACCGGCGACGAGGTGCTTTATCGCAGCCTCGACTTCGCCAAGCAGATCGCGAAGACACCGATCGTCGTCAACGACAGCCGCGGCTTCTTCACCAGCCGCGTCATCGGCACCTTCATCAACGAGGGAATCGGGATGCTGGCCGAGGGGGTCCCGGCCGCCTCGATTGAGCAGGCATCCTCGCAAGCCGGCTACCCGGCACCGGTGCTGCAGCTCTCCGACGAGCTCAACCTGAAGCTGATGAAGAAGATCCGCGCCGCCGCGGTCAACGCTGGCGAGGTTGCCTCAGGCTGGAGCGAACACGCCTCGGTCGGCGTGATCGACGCGATGCTCGACGACGAGCGCCCCGGCCGGCTCGAGAAGGCGGGCTTCTACAGCTACGGCAACGACGGCAAGCGAACCGGCCTATGGGACGGCCTGAAAGCGAAGTGGGGTGGCGAGAACCTCGAGATCCCGTTCGAGGACCTGAAGGAGCGGATGCTGTTCATCGAGGCGATCGAGACGGTCAAGTGCCTCGACGAGGGCGTGATCGAGACTATCGCCGACGCCAACATCGGTTCGATCATGGGAATCGGCTTCCCCGCCTGGAGCGGCGGCGTTGTCCAGTTCATGCACGGCTACGAAGGCGGCCTCGCCGGATTCGTCGCCCGCGCCCACGAGCTGGCGGCCCGTTACGGCGACCGCTTCGAGCCACCAGCCTCGCTGGTCGCAAAGGCAGAAGCAGGCGAGCGGTTCATCGACCGCACCGCGATCGCGGCCTGAACCTCGACGCCACGCCCGCCCGTTGACAAACCGGGCCGCCGCCCCCGTCGAGTGGAGTCGGTGGCCGGTTTTCGTTTGCATCGCTCTTCCCTGCTTACTTCTTCCGGGTCGGCCACCGAGGCCGACAATCAAGCGGCAACCCGGTCCGTGCGGCCCAACCCGATCGCCGCCGCCGCTTGAGCGAGTTCGGCCCTGCCCCAACTCGCGAGGCTCATGGCGAGCGGTTGAACCTGGATAGACATAGACCGAACCGACCGTTAATCCGCCCCCATCCCGGCACCGGCAGCCGATGCGCGCCCACCGCCGCCGCCACCCCGCGGTTGTTCGCCAATCTCGGGTCGGGCCGGGAGCTCGTCGAGGCCAGCGGGGCGATCCAGGCGGGGTGTGGGTGCGACGACAACGAACGGTCGACGGCGGACGACAAACGACGGACGACGGACGACGGACGACGGACGACACGACTCTTGGGGCGGATTGCGAGGTCGTAACTAGTCTCGGTCCTTCTGCCGCGGGGGTCGGTGATCGCGATGAGGCGGAGGTTGCGATCGTCCGTCACCATTCGGGCAGCCTATTGGCCCGCTCTTACCGATCGGGCGATCCGCTGTGCCCGGAATCGGCCAAAGATGCCCTCACGCTGCGCCCAGGCCGCAAGTTCCCCTTCCACCTCGAAGCCGTAACCGTCGGCCAGCGCCAGCCCAGCCGCGACCCTCGTCTCCCGATATCGCCGATGCAGGTTCGCGAACAAGGCGTCCTTCATCTCGGGCGGCGCCATGGGGCAGAGGCCAGCATCCCGAGCACAATACGCCGCCCTTGTCGCGATCCGCTCATCCGAATCTCCGAGGAGTTCGACGATGCGTGAAGTGAGAAGTGGCAGGCTGGAATGCCGGGAATGCAACTCCCACGCGAGACCGACCGCCATGCGGCGAATCCCGACATCCCGGTCCCTCGAAAACAAGTCGAGCGCCGGTCCCACGACATCAGGCGACGCCGATCGGAAGGAAGAAACCATCACATTTCGCGTGAACCGGCCAGCCTGAGGTACCCAACGGACAAAAGCGTCACGAATCTCAGGACCATCGAGCGTTACCAACAGCTTTGTAGCCTCGGCAGCGAGCCACGAATTGTTGGCAATATGCTTGTCGACCTGGGCGATCACGGCAGATGGCCCCTCAGACTCCAGCAGACTTTTCATCGATTTTGGACTTATGATCGGGGGCGGTCCAGGTTTGGTCGGAGGTGATCGTCGCGGGGAGCGGGTGGCGACTGCGGCGGGTTGGGCGGACGCCGCGAAGGCGAGGGCGATCAGCAGGGCAACGATGAACTGGGCGCCCGGGGAGGGGTGCATCGGGGAATGTTCACGATGCGTGTCAAGGCTTGCAAGTCGGATGGGGGCTCGACCTTGCAAATTGCCGGGCCGAGGGCGCCTTTTGGGCACCTCCTCATCATGCAGCCTTCAGCTTGGATTGGACGCGAAATCCCCGGTAATGGTTTGCGGAGAGACGGGGTCGGTTCGAAGCGCCGCACCCAAGGAAGTTGTTCCCCGTCGGTGGGGCGGTCGGATAAGGTCGAGCAATGAACACCCGAACAAATCGTCGATCGTCCCGGTACCTTCGAGCAATTGGTTGCTTAGCTGCGGTTGGGGCAGTGGCTGCGGCCAGCGCCTTGGCTGACAGCTCCAACTACGTCGATCCGAGCGGTGACAGCATCGCCGGTGACTCGTCCGACATTGTCAAGGCCGCCGACGGGCACTTTGGCGCCAAGTTCAAGCACGTGATCACGGTCGCCGATGCCGACAGCTTCACGCGTCGCCACACCTTCTTGTTCATCACCTCCGAAGGTACGAACTACGTCGTGCGCTCCAACGGCGTCTTCCAGGGCGCGAGCATGGTCGGCGACGCATCTTCAGCCCGGGACGGCAACAAGATCATCATCAAGTTCAATCCCGCCGCGATTGGCGATCCGTCCGAGCGCTACCGCTGGAGGGCCTTCGAGGCGGCACCAGACCACGAGCCGTTCGACCAGGCTCCCGACAGCGGCCGCTACATCCACGCCTTGGTCGGCGGCTGACCAGCCTGCGCGGCGAGCGCGGAGGCGTGTCCGGCGGCTCGGTAGGATCGCTGGCGATGGTAGGGACGCCACCCACCGCCCAGCCGGGCGATCATTACCGTGAGATCTACCTGAAGGGGCTCGGCGGCGAACGACCGCAGTTGCCGGTCGCTTGGGCGGAACTTGAGGCGGCGGCCGCGGCGGCGCTCGACGAACGCGCCCGCGCCTATGTGTTCGGGTCGGCGGGCAGCGAGGACACCGAGCGCGAGAACCGGGCCGGTTTTCGCGCTCGACGGATCGTTCCGCGAGCGCTGGTCGATGTCGCGGTGCGCGATCTTCGCTGCGCTCCGGCCGGGATCAAGCTGGCAGCGCCGCTGGCAATTGCGCCGATCGGGGTGCAGGGGATCCTCCACCCCGACGGGGAGCTGGCGACCGCGCGGGCGGCGGCGGAGCTTGGGGTCGCGATGTGCGCCAGCACGGTCGCAAGCCACAGCCTGGAGCAGATCGCGGCCGCGCTCGGCGACTCGCCGAAGCTGTTTCAGCTCTACTGGCCCAACGATTTCGAACTCGCCGAAAGCTTGGTTCGTCGCGCCGAAGCGGCCGGCTACGACGCGATCATCGTTACCGTTGACAACGCGTTTCCGGGCTGGAAGCCGCGCGATCTCCAACAGGCCTGGCTGCCGTTCCTCGAGGGCCAGGGGCTGGCAAATTACTTCGCCGACCCGGTCTTTTGCGAGCCGCTCGCCGCCTCCCCGGCCGAGGATCCAGGCGCCGCAATCGGTCGCTTCCTCGGCGTCTTTACGAACCCATCGCTGAGCTGGGACGACCTCGGTCGGCTACGCGAGTGGACCAACCTGCCGATCCTCCTGAAGGGAATCCTCGACGAACGCGACGCCGCCCTCGCGATCGACGCCGGGATCGACGGGATCGTCGTCTCCAACCACGGCGGTCGCCAGGTCGACGGCGCGGTGGCGGCGATCGACGCGCTCGGTCCGATCGCCGAACTGGTCGACGGCCGGGCGGCGATCCTGTTTGACAGCGGCATCCGCAGTGGCGCCGATGCGTTCAAAGCACTGGCGCTCGGGGCGGAAGCTGTCCTGATCGGTCGGCCGATCCTGTGGGGCCTGGCGCTGGCGGGCCAGTCGGGGGTCGAGACGGTTCTGAAGCGGATGCTGGCCGAGTTCGACCTGACCGTCGGCCTCAGCGGCCACACCGCCGCCGGGCAGATCGGGCCGGACTCGTTGCGAGAGGCGTCGGGCCGATGACGGGCAAGCGCCGCGGTAACCTGCCGGTGCCGCTGAAGATTGCCCGCGCCCAGATGGGCGAGCTGTGGCGAATCGTGACGATCCAGCCGAAGCCGCCGGCGCGCCTGCTGGCGCGGGTCGGGCGCTGGACTGTCGCGGTAGCGATCCGCGAGTTCGCCTGGCAACTGTCAATCCTGGGGCTGGTCGCGTTGGTCGTGTTAGCGCTCGCCTCGGGGCTGGATTCGGGTCCGGCCAAGCTCGGGTTCGCGGTGATCGCCGCGCTGAGCGCAAACGAGCTCCGCCTCGCCCTTGCGAGCAAGCGCAGCGCCGCCGAGGTCGAGCGCGCCCTGGCTGGCTTGGAACTTGAGGAAGGGCCGCGCATGTCGCGGGCGATGATCGCCTTCCCGCTGCTGATGCTGTTCCCGCGCAACATCGCCCACGATCGCGCGGTCGCCTACCACCGCGACTCAACCGGGACGCTCCGACTCGATGTCTACCGCCCCGCCGGACGCCGTCTCACCGAGGGACCGCGTCCGGCGGTGATTCAGGTCCACGGCGGCGGCTGGATCGTCGGCTCACGACTCGAGCAGGGAATCCCGCTACTCAATCACCTCGCCTCGTGCGGCTGGGTTGGCTTCAACATCGACTATCGACTGAGCCCGCAGGCGAGTTGGCCCGATCACATCGTCGACGTCAAGCGCGCGATCGCCTGGGTCCGCGAGAACCACGAGCGGTTCGGAATCGACCCGGAGCGGGTCTGTCTAACCGGCGGTTCGGCGGGCGGCCACCTGACGGCGCTCGCTGGCTTGACCGAGAACGACCCGGCCTTCCAGCCGGGCTTCGAGGACTCCGACACCTCGCTCTCGGTCGTGGTGCCGTTTTACGGGGTCTACGACCTGACCGACGCCGACCGGATCTACTGGCCCGCCTTCAACGATTGGATCCTTGAGAAGCTGCTTTTCAAGGTGCGACGCGAGGCCGATCCCGAGCGTTTCCGCGCCGCCTCGCCGCGCTTTCGGGTCCACTCGGGAGCGCCGCCTTTCCTGGTTATCCACGGCGATCGCGACACCCTGGTCCCGGTCGCCGACGCCCGCACTTTTGCCGGCAGCCTCGAGGCGGTCTCCCACAACCCGGTCCGCTACATCGAACTTCCCGGCGCCGAACACGCCTTCGACCTACTGCCGTCGCTGCGGACCGCCCGCACCGTTGAGGGGATCGAGCGATTCCTCCGCGCCACCCTGGCGGCGCGAACCGGCGTCCAAGCGCCCTCGCCAGCCGAGATCGACCGGCCGCGACAACTCGTCGGCATCTGAGCGAGCGGTGCGGACGCCGGATCAGTCCGGCAACTCGGTCGCGCCGGGGTCGAGCGGCTCGGGGTCGTCGCAGTCGACCGGGAACCAGGTGGCGGCGCCCTCAAACTTCCCGTCCAGGTAAACCAGCCGCAGATCGAGATCGTCGCAGCGATAGAAGGTCCACGCATCGTCGTTTGCCCCCGACCCGTTTGCGTCCTCGAACACCTCGACCGAACCCTCCCGCTTTCGAACCAAACGCAGCCTCGGTTGCTCGAGCTCAAACTCCTTCAGGGTGTATTCAACGCCACTGTGTTGGGCAACGCAGGTCGTCACCTTCATCACCTGACGAAACGTCTGGGTGTCGTCGGTCCGAACCCGACCGCAGTCCTGCAGGGTGGAGCGATCGAGCAGGGTCAGCGGAGTCCCCTCCTTGACGGCGAGATCGTCCCCGCAATGGCGAAACGGGATCGCCTCATCGGCGATGAACTCGCGGGGACAGGTCCGAACGTGCCAATTGGCAGAGTCATAGCGGCGGTGGTGGTACTTCGAAATCACCAGCAGGTCGTCGTCGCGAACCCGAATCAGGTGTGAGTAGGGGCCAGCCCCGTTGCCCGGTACGACCAACCGCATCTCCGCCGCCTCGCCGGTCCGAATCGCCTGCCGCATACAGACCCGCGCCTCAAGCGCCGCAAAGTCGGTGCCGCGTTCGAGGCCGAGCAGGTTCTCGATCCCGCAGTTTTTGATCTCGTCGAGGCCCTGCAGTTGCTCCGGGGCGTTCTTGAGGTAGCGATCGATCACCGGTGGCGGCACATCCTTGTCCTGACAACCGCTGAAGCCGAGCGCTGCCACGAGCACAACCAAGAGCGCCGTCAAGCAGGTTCGCCTCCGACCGAGCGAACGAGTGGGCGCAAATCCCGGGGCCATCGCGATCGATCGTATCCGCAGCGCGGGCGCGGTGTCTCACAACCGGCCCAGAGCGGGCCGGATCAACCGGCAGGCTCGACGGTGCGCCTAAACTAAGCCGATGAGCGGCGGCCGACCAATGACCCTATTCGAGATCAAGGGGATCCGAATCTGTGTCGACTGGTCGTGGTTTTTGATCCTTTTTTTGATCGTCTACTCGCTGTCGGGCTTTTACGCCGACCTGTTGCGGCCCAACCAGGCGACCCTCTCCTACCTGCTGGCGGTGGCGAGCGCGCTGCTTTTTTTTGCTTCGATCCTGATGCACGAGTTGGGCCACGCCTTCGCGGCCGTGCGTTCGGGGATCGGCATCCGACGGATCACCTTGTGGATGTTCGGCGGCCTCGCCGAGCTTGACCGCGACAGCGACAGCCCCGGGACCGAGTTCAAGATCGCGGCGGCCGGGCCGGCGGTAACCCTTTTGTTGGCGGGCGGCTTCTCGATCGCCGGGATCGCCTTCGCCGGAAGCAGCGACTTCTGGGCGGCGATGCGGCTACGCGGCTACACCGAGGTTTCGGGCGGCTTGGCGCTACTCGCCTGGCTCGCCTCGGTCAACTTCTTGCTGCTCGCCTTCAACCTGATCCCCGCCTACCCGCTTGACGGCGGCCGGATCGCCCGCTCGATCGCCTGGCGAATCACCGGTGACCGCAATCGCGCCACCGCGTTCGCCGCCAAAACCGGCCGACTTTTTGGCTACCTGTTCATCCTCTGGGGTCTGCGGATGATGGCCGGCGGCGATCCCTCGGGCGGAATCTGGCTCGCGGTGATCGGGTTCATGCTCGCCACCTCGGCTCGCGCCACCGTCGCCCAAACCGAGATTTCAAAACGGGTCTCAGGTCTGATCGTGGCCGACGTGATGGACACCGAGCCGGTCGCGATCCCGGAGAGCCACAGCGTTGAACAGGCGCTCGACGAGTTCTTCCTGCGCTACCGCTGGCCGTGGTTTCCGGTCGTCGACGCCGATCAGCGCTTCACCGGCTTGCTGCAGCGTGGTACCGCCGATGCGATTCCCGAGGACGGCCGCGCCGCGACCTTGGTCAGCGAAGTCGCCGACCGCGACTCTGGGGCGCTGTTGCGAGTTCTCCACGACGCCCCGCTCGACACCCTGCTCGGCAACCAGTACCTGCGAAAGCTCGGCGGCCTGGCGGCGGTTGACCACAGCGGCCGCCTCCGCGGCGTCCTGACCCTCGGCCAACTCGGCCGGGCGCTTCGCGACGCACTCGGCAACGGCGACGGCGGTCGCTGAGCGCACCGGCGCAGCACCGCAACCATCGGCGCGGATAGGATCGCCCCCGTGAAGCCAAAACGCCTCGATATCGGCGGGTCGCTACCGCGGCTTTGGGGCACCACCGGTGCCGATCAGCAGCCCCGCCTGCGCTGGCTCAGCGAGCTTTGGTCCTCAACGATCGGCAAGAAGGCGGTGGTCGCGGCAACCGGCTTCATCCTCGCCGGCTACGTGGTCGCCCACGCCCTCGGCAACCTGAAAGCCCTGCAGGGTAACGGCGACGGCGGCTCACCGGCAATCGATGTCTACGGCAACTGGTTGCGAAACGTCGGCGACCCGGTCCTGCCGCACGAGGCGTTTTTGTGGATCGCCCGGTCGGTCCTATTCGCCGCCTTTGTGATCCACATCGTCGCGGTCACCCAACTGATCAAGCGAAACCGCGCCGCCCGGCCGCCCGGTTACGGGAAGGCCAAGGTGGTCAAGCGCTCGCTCGCCTCGCGCTCGATGGCGATCAGCGGCTTCGTCCTGCTCGCCTTCATC
>JAHEXU010000111.1 GCA_023251975.1 bacterium
AGGTTGCGGAGCGCCGGGGCGCCGCGCCGGATCGCCGCGTTGAGTTCCTCCGGGTTGCCAGCTAGCCCGGTTCCGAACTCGTTCAATAGCAACTGCAGGCGGCGCTTGAAGGGCTCACGCAGGGCGCTTTGGACGAGGTCATTCTGGACCGTCTGGAAGACCCGGTCGGCCGGGACATCGGGGGCGTTGATTCGCTCTTCCTCGGGCAGCGAGGAGGACGGAATCGGATCGCCGATCGGATCGCAGTTGATGAAGTACTCGGCGATCAGCGAGTTCGGCTCCGACGAACAGGTCGTCGCGTCGCCGAGTTCGGAAAGTTCTCCGCTCAACTCGACCTTTGCGACCGCCTTCTTGTCGCGGTTGATGAAGAGGTCAACGATCGTCCCCTGGATGACCCCCGCGACCTTGACCTCAGATCCGTTGACCAACCCGAAGGCGTTGTCCATCTCGATGTAATAGGTGCGGGTGTCGTCACCTCCCGCACCGGTCGCGAAGACGACCGCAACGACGGCGATTAGGGCGGAAATCAGGGAGAGTCGGCGCATTACGGTTCCCTCGGGAGTTGTGAAGGATCGCAGTTCAGCGTCCCGCCCTCGGTGAAGGGGTTGGAACCGTCTGGATAGGGGCGCTCGTTTGACCCTGGGCAGCGGCGGGTTAACCCGGTGTCGATCGATCCGAGGAAGGTGGCGGGATCGATCACCGATCCGCCGATATTGAGGACATCGCTGATCACCGGGACGCCGCTGGCACTCGGCGAGAAGGCCCCGAAGGTTGTCTCGATGCGGCCGAGGCCACCGTTGGCGTCGATGATGCCGGAGTGCCCGAAGTCGTCAAACCACCCGACCAACTCAGGGGTGTAGGCGCGGAAGAACTCGAGCTGGTGTTGCGAGCGGGCCAGTGCCCGAGCCGACTCGGGGAAGGCGCCAGCGCGGATCTTGCCGTTGGCGCGAAGCGGGCCGACGGCAACCTTGGTGAGCTGCGGCTGGAGGCGGGTCAGGTCGACCAGGTCGTTCGTATTGCCCGGTTCGGAGATCGTGTGGTCGAGGTCGTTGATCGTCGGGACCAGGTCGTGCGAGGCGCCTCTGAGCTGGCGGAAAAACGGGCCGAGGCGTTCGGCGACCGGCTTCGAGGCCTCGATCAGCGGGTCGACATCGTCAAGCGCGGCCCGAAGATTGACCGCGGTGGTGTTGAAGTTGCGCATGAAGTCGGGAAGTCGGTGCACGGTGTCGGCGAGGGCATCGTGTTGGTGGGCAAGTGCGCCCATCATCCCGTCGATATTGACGACCAACCCCGCCACATCGTCGCGACGTTCCGCGAGCGCTCCGGTCAATTGGTCCGAATCGACAATCAGATTCGCCAAAGCGGTCTGGTCGCGGTTCAGCTCGGCGAAGACTCGGCGTGAGGTCGAAAGGAACGGATTGAGGTACTTGACTCCGTCGTTGGCCTGCGCCTCGACGCCCTCGTAGGAGATCGCGAACCCCTGGATCACCTTCTTGAAATCGGCGACGGTCTTGTCATCGAGGGTGTTGAAGAGGTGATCGAGGTCAACCTCGGAGATCGTCTCGTCCTGGGTCAGCTCGCCGCCGTCCTCAATCTCGGAGCCAGCATCGACCTCGGCGGGCAGGGTGAGTTGGATCTGGCGATTTGCGACCCCGGAGAGCGAAAACGAGCGGATCGCGGCGACGGTGCCGCGTCGCAGCGGCGCGTAGGCATCGTCAACGCTGAACTTGACGATCGCTTCGCCGTTCGGCCCCAGCGTCGGCTTGTCGGCGGTCCCAACCGGGGTGCCGCCTATTACGACCTCCTCACCACCGACGATCTGGCTGGCGCTTTCGAAGTGCGCCGTGATCGTGTACTTGGCACCGCCGCAGCCCGACGCCGCAACCGCGGCAGCCGCCACGATCAATACCGCGACGGCGCGAAATCGGCCCGTGCCTCGGCGCTTGCGGCCGCTAAATCTGTTGACTTCTCTCCTCACAGGGGAACCTTTCCCCCGCGCTTTGCGGCGCCGGGGACAGCGAAACTACCAAGCGCGACGGTCAGGTGCAAAGGACAACCGTCGCGAAGCCGCGATTCGATCACGGTTCGGGCTGAGCCAGGTTGCCAAAAGATTGAGAAGAGGTTAAGCCCGCGCGCCCAATCCGCCCGCCGAACTGGACCCCCAGTCCATCCGAGGGGGCTGATCGAATACCATCGTCAAATGATTGTTGCCCTGATCGTTCTCGGCGTGGTCCTTCTGATCGCGCTCTTCTTCGTCCTGATCCGCAATTCGATGGTTGCAAGCCGCAACCGCGTCGACGAATCGTGGAGCGGGATCGATGTCCAACTGAAGCGACGCCACGACCTGATCCCGAATCTGGTCGAGACCGTGAAGGGATACGCGACTCACGAGCGCGAAACCTTCGAAAAGGTCACCGAGGCGCGCGCCGACGCGATGCGGGCGGTCGGCAAAGGTCCCGACGCCGCCGCCTCGGCCGAGGCGGCGCTCGGCGGCGCCCTCGCCAACCTGCGTGCTGTCGCCGAGAACTATCCCGAGCTGCGCGCAACCGAGAACTTCCAACAGCTACAGCGCTCGCTCAGCGAGATCGAGGACGAGATCCAGGCCTCGCGGCGGATCTACAACTCAAACGTCAACTCCTACAACACCAAGATCCAGATCTTCCCGAACTCGATCGTCGCCGGAATGGGCGGCTTCACAGCCCGCGAGTTCTTCGAGATCAGCGATCCGACCGAGCGCGACCCGGTCGAGGTCAAGTTCTAGATGGCGGATTTGACGGATTCCGGTTCGCGCAGCGACCGATGAGGTAATCGGCAGCGCCGCGGATCAGCCGGGAGTTCGGGGCCGGTCGCCTCGAAAAGTCCGGCTTTCCGAAGCGCAGCCGCTCATCCGGGTCACAGCGGTCCGCAACCAACCGCCCGCGCCGCACGCCGGGGGGCCAAACCGGCCGGTCGGCGGCCGGGTCGCGATCGCCGTGCGGGGAGCATCAGGTCGGCTCCTACCGACCAATGTCCCGCCTGGTCCCCCGCGCCGGTGCGCCGGGCCGGGCCGCGACGCCCGCGCGACGAAGTGGAACACATGGAAATCTCAAGTCGAACGCCGTGGTTGGCGCCGGTAGACGGGAGAACGGTGGAGCCCGTGATGTACCGCCTGCCGATGCGGTTCGAAGCGGTTCGGCGATCCCTTTAGGGAAAGCCGCGCCCCCACCACACCGAGGGAACTACCGCGGCGGCGGCTCCTCGCGGGCCGGACTACCCGCCGGAGGCTTCAAGAATCTTCCGTTGGAACTCCTCGATCCCCTCGGGGGTACTGAGAACCGAGAAGGCCTGGGCTCGATAGTAGATCTTGTAGAGGCGGAAGGCGGCGGTGAACTGCTCCGAGCAGGCGCTGTCGAGGATCTCGTAGGCCTGGTCGGGGCTGAGCGGGTCGGCACCCTGTTCGGCGGTTAGCTGCAGGCTGAGCTGGGCAACCGCATCGCGTCGCTGCGCTACGGTGCCGCGCTTCCAATTGGTGCAGGTGGCGAGCTGGGCGATCGATCCGACCCGAACCACATCCTCACCACCGAGCGGCGCGGTCGGCCGACTGACCGCCTCATCCGAGGAGGACGAGCCATCACCGCACCCGGTCGCCAGCGCCACCGCAAACAGGCCACCGAGGGCGGCCACCCGCCAGGCGAGCATCAGGGCGAGCTTGGCCGAAGCTGCAGGGCTCCGAAGTCGAGCTGCCCGGCGATCACGTCGAAGCTCGACTGGAGGCCGCGTCCGTCCTGACTTTGCTCGTAATCGCGCAGTTCGGCCGCCTGGCGGCGCTGGGCACGTCGGAAGGCCGCGGTCGCGGGCCGCGGCTTGTCGGTGAACCAGTCACACGCCGGGTGGTCGGCCTGGGTGTTGCCGCGCGACCAGGTCGAGCAGTCGAGCAGTACCGCCTCCTTGGCGGCGTCGCCCTGACCGACGCTGGAGCCGCACTCCTCCGGCAAGAATCCCGGGGCCGACAGCCCCGGCACCGGGTTGATAGCCGGATCGCCGGTCAGGCTGGCGTGGTCGCCGGCGCTGCCGACGTTGTTGAACCAGCAGTTACCGGTGTTGGTGACGAACTCGTCCCAATAGAAGTCGACCCCGTTCGGCGCCGTGGTGGCGCCGGCGCCGACGTAGCGCGGCCCGACCCCGTCGGTGTAGGGGTAGATGTCCTTCGGCTTCGGGAAGACAAAGCCCGGCGGAATCTCGCCCATGTGGTTGTTGAAATAGCGGTTGTTGCACGAGGTCGACTGGGATGGGGCGGTCGAACACGACACCCCCGGGTCAACATCGCCCTCCGGGGTCAGGATCGCGTCGGGGACCGCCAGCAGCATCGTGCCGCGCATCCAGTTATCGAAGATCCAGTTGTCGTGGATATCGATGTTGTTGCCGCCCGCGATGATGATCCCGACGCCGCTTGGAACCCCAACCCGCGGATCGACCGGCGGGTTGGCGTCGCGATACAGGTTGAGGTTGTTCGAGTAGATGTAGTTGTGGTCGATCTCCATCGAGTCGAGCGGGTAGCCGGGGTGGCCACCCGCCGAGATCGTGTCGGAGGCGATCCCGGTACCGTTCCCGTAGATGTTGTTCTCGGTGATCCGGACCGCGTTGCCCATCGATCCCGAGTAGGCGAGCGCCGAGCCGCGGAGGTCGCACTTCTTGACGGTGGTGTTGTAACGCGGCGCGTCGGGATAGAAGCTGGTCGCCTGCTCACCCGTCTCCGGCGCCGCGCCGGGGTAGACGACCGAATCGCCGGAGCCGTAGCCGTCGCAGTTCCGATACAGACCGTGGTCGGAGGTGAAGGTCAGGTTGCCGTAGTCGTCGTTCCAAAAGAACTTGACCCCGTCGATCAAATAGCCGTCGGCCTCCTCGATGTAGAGGCCGTGCTCCAACGCCCCCTTGACGGTGAAATTGTGGGCGACGAACCCGTCGGTGCGGTCGGCCCGCAGCACGACATCCTTGACCGGATCGCCCGGCTCGCCAGCGGGTCGATGGTCGACCCCGCGCTTAGCCGCATCGATGATCACGTCGGTTGGCTTGGTGCCAGATCCTTCGATTTGGAAGTTGCATCGCAGGCAACTTCCCGCGTCGGGAATCCCGTGCCGATCGCCGAGCGGTGGGCTCGGCGGCGCACCCTTGACGGCGCGTCCTTGGATGTAGATCAGGTTCTGGTCGTTCGGACACTTGGCGTGGTAGGCGACGCTCGGGGCCTGGGAGCCACCGGTCGTCATCTGGGTGAGGCCAGCGCAGGCCGGATCGTTCTCCAACTGCTTTCGCGAGTGCCGCTCCGGATAGCGACCCGGCATGATCACGACCCGACCGTTGTTGCCGGAGTCGAGCACCGCCGCCTGGATCGAGCGATACCTGCAGCGCTTCGCGAGGATCTTGTTTTGTTTGCGCAGCTTGGTCGCGCGCTTTTGGGAAAAGACGATCGTCGGCTGGCTGGGGCGTAGCTTGAAGCCCTTGCTGGTGGCGCGAGCGAGGGCGCGGTCGAGCACGTAAAGCGACCGCTGGGCGTGCCGACCACGACAGACGACCCGGACCTCGCCCGGACCCTTGCCGCTGATCGCCGAGCCGAGGCTGCGCAGCTTCGGAACCTTGCCACCGGCGGGCGGACTGACCGTTTGATCGGGCGCCGGGTCGGGCCAATACGACGGTCGCTCGACGTGAGCCGAGGCGAGTGCCGGCAGCAAAATCAGGGCGCACAGGGCGCCGACGGCGAACGCAACGGCACGAGTGGGGGGGGTCATCCTCAGGGTCTCTCCTCAAGCATCGAAACTTCTGTTGTCGCGAAAGCTAACAGCGCTGCCGCGTCAATGTGCCGGGTGCCTGGTCGGTCGGCCGAATTTTTTGTTTCAGATCACCGGTTTTTCGACCGACCCCCGCCAGCGCGATATGCTCGCGGCGCAGGGCACGGGGCAGCCGGATGTCGAACGATCAAACCGAAGCATCGGCGGACCGCCACAACTACGACTACGACTGGATCGTCGTCGGGTCGGGGTTCGGCGGCAGCGTCGCGGCGCTGCGATTGGCCGAGAAGGGCTACCGGGTCGGCGTCATCGAGTGCGGGCGCCGCTTCGAGGACGATGACTTCGCCGAGCGCACCGCCCAGGCGCGCCGCTACTACTGGATGCCGAAGCTCGGCCTGCGCGGGATCCTGCGGATGACCGTCTTTAAGGATGTCTTCATCGTCTCCGGCTGCGGGGTCGGCGGCGGCAGCCTCGGATTCGCGAACACGCTGTACCGCGCCCGCGACGCCTTTTTTGCCGATCGCCAGTGGCTCGGGATGCGCGAGTGGAAGGACGAGATCTGGCCGCACTACGCCACCGCAGAACGGATGCTGGGGGTCGGCGAACACCCGCTGCAGACCCCGGCCGACCGGCTGCTCGGCGAGTACGCGGCCGAAATCGGAGTGAGCGCGACGCACAAGAAGGCCCGTGTCGGGGTCTGTTTCGGCGACGCTACGACGAGCCCGGGCGATCGGGTCGGGGACCCGTACTTCGGGGGTGAGGGCCCCGAGCGCCGCGCTTGCCTGCGCTGTGGGAGCTGCATGATCGGCTGCCGCCACGGCGCCAAAAACACCCTGCGAAAGAATTACCTTTGGTTCGCCGAGCGACTCGGCGTCGAGATCCTCGACGAACGTAACGTCAGCTCGATCCGCCCGCTCAGCCCCGACGACGGCGGCAGCGAGGGGTACGAGGTTGAAAGCGACCGATCCGGGGCGGTGCTGCGCCACTCCCGCCGCACCCTGCGCGCCCGCGGGGTCGTGATCGCCGCTGGCGCCCTGGGGACGAACCTGTTGCTCCAAAATTGCAAGCGATCCGGTGCCCTGCCGAGGCTGTCAGACCGCCTCGGCGAGTTGGTCCGGACCAACAGCGAGTCGATCGTCGCGGTGACCGCGCCCAACGACGACCTCGATCTGGTCTCGCAATCGATCGCGATCACCTCGTCGATTTACCCCGACCCCGACACCCACATCGAGGTGGTGAGCTACGGGAAGGGCGGCAACTCGATGTCGCTGCTCTACACGCTGATGACCGGGGAAGGCGGCAAGCTGACCCGGCCGGTCTTATGGGTGCGACAGGTGGTGCGCCACCCGATCAAGTTCGCCCGCACCCTGTGGCCGCGGAAGTGGTCGGAGCGCACGATCATCCTGCTGGTCATGCAGACGCTCGACAACGCGATCAAGCTTGTCGCGAAGCCGAAACCCAGCGGCGGGGTGCGACTCCAGACCGAACAGGACCCCGAGCGGCCGAACCCGACCTACATTCCGGCGGCCACCGCCGCCGCGCGCTGGTTTGAGAAGCGGATGGGCGGAGTTGCACAAGCGGGCATCACCGAGGCGCTATTCGACATCCCAACGACCGCCCACATCCTTGGCGGCGCGGTGATCGGGCGCTCACCGCAGGAAGGGGTGATCGATGCCGATCATCGCGTCTTCGGCTACACCAACCTGTTGGTCTGCGACGGAGCGGCGATCCCGGCCAACCCCGGGGTCAACCCGAGCCTGACCATCACCGCGATGGCCGAGCGGGCGATCTCGCGGGTCGAGAACGCCCCCGGAGCGAAGCTCGCCGACCTGCCGGCGAGCGCCCGGCCCCATCGCGAGGTTTCGAGCGCGGACCGACCGACCAGCCTGACGCCTGCCGCCCCTTGAGCGGCGCCTCAACGCGGCCAACACCCTCGGGCGCAGCGTCGTCCCCGCCCGAGGGTGTGTCAGGTCCAACCCGCGGCGAGCGGGTGGCGAGCTATGCGGCGGCGGCGTAAAGCGCGCCGACCGCGGCCCAATCGACCAGGTTGAAGAACGCTTCGAGGTAATCGGGGCGGCGGTTTTGGTAGTTCAGGTAGTAGGCGTGCTCCCAAACATCGCAGCCGAGCAGCGGCACCTGCCCGTTCGAAATCGGTGAATCCTGGTTGGCGGTCGCGGTGACGGCGATTCCCTCACCGTCGTGCACCAGCCAGGCCCAGCCGGAGCCGAACTGCCCGATCCCGGCGTTCTTGAACGCCTCCTTGAAGGCGTCGAAGCTGCCGAACTTGGCGTCGATCGCCTCGCCGAGCGGTCCGCTCGGGGCGCCACCGCCGTTCGGGCTCATGATCGTCCAAAAGAAGCTGTGATTGGCGTGGCCACCGGCGTTGTTGCGAACCGGGCCCTGCTTGTCAGCGGGGAGTTGGTCGAGCGCACGCAAGACATCCTCGACATCCTGGTCGGCCCACTCGGTGCCCTCGAGCGCCGCATTCGCCTTGTCGACGTAGGCCTGGTGGTGCTTGTCGTGGTGGATCTCCATCGTCCGCGCGTCGATGTGCGGTTCGAGCGCGTCGTTCGGGTAGGGAAGGTCGGGAACCGAGTACGGCATCTCGTGTCAACTCCTTGTTGGTCGTCTCAGGGTTAGGGACAGGCAATCTAGCGAGCGCCCCCGCCCCGACGATCCTCAGCCGGCTGAGGAGGAGGCGAGCAGCCGCTGCGCCAGCCGGTGGTCCCTCAACCCGAGGGCGCCGCGCTCGACGAACACAAACGATCCGACCCCGGCCGCGAGCGCCAGCGGCAGCGAGATCACAGCCAACCCGACCGCGGTCGGCGCGAATGCCCCGACCAACAACTGCTGCAACGGAAAGGCCCACAGATAGGTCCCGTATGAGGCGTCGATCGAGAAGTCGAGGCGGTTGGTCAAGCCGCCGACCAGATAGGCGCCGCCAACCACCGCGTATGGCAAGCAGACCGCGATCGCGACAAACCGAAACGAGGTCGGCAGCGCCACCACCACCATGACCAGCGCCACCGCGATCGCCCAGCGATCAACCCGAATTGAATCTCGAAACAGATAGAGCGCCGATCCGAACATGAACACCGCCAGGTAGTTGACCGCTGCCTCGCCGCCAAGCCCGTCGAGTAAGCGGTGGAGCGGCCCGAAGCCGTCGGGCAACGAGTTGACGGTCAAGCCGAGGAGTCCGACCCCGACCGCGACGACAAACCAGCGGCCCCGTCGTGCCCCCAACAGTCCGGCGCAGCCGAGCCCGGCGACAATCGCATAGGCCTTGACCTCAACTGCCAGGGTCCACAACGAGCCGTTGACGGTCGACGCATGCGGCAGCGCGGTGAAGACCCCCGGCAGGTCGGTGCGAAAGTCGAACAGAAGATTGCCCGAGGCGTATTCCCAGGTCTCGGGCGAGGCCAGGTAACGCGGCAACGGCAGTCGCGTCACCAGCGGCCCGATTACAAAGGCGGCGGCGAAGACGACCACTGCCAGAGCCGGAATGATCCGCAAGGTCCGGCTGAGGACAAACCGCCGCAGCTGCGGGCGCCGGATCCAGCTCGCGGTGATCAAAAACCCCGAGATCGCGAAAAAGATTGAGACGCCGAGCGTGCCGAGCGTGAGATTCGGATCGACCGCCTGCAACGGGTCGGTGGTCCGGGTGAGGAGGAACGAATGGAAAACGACCACCAAACAAGCGGCCCCGAGCCGGATCGGATCAAATGCATTGGCGCGGCCCACCAGATCGGCGAGCAGCGGCCTGTCGCCGAGTCGATGCATGGGGCCGCTTATCTTAGCCTTACATTTCGCACACGCTCCGTGCCGAACCGCATGCTCCCAGCCAACCCGACCCGGCGCGCCATCGGCGCAATCCTCGCAAGCGTTGCCGCCTGCCTCCTCCTAATCGCCGCGCCGAGCGCTTGGGGGTGGCGCCCAAACACCATCGCCGCCCGACAGTTCGCCAGCTCGCGCCCCGGATCGGCCAGCTTTACGATCACCACCCCGGCTGGCAAGACGCTCGCTTATCACGGCGGAAAGCGCCGCTTTACGGCCAGCTTGATCAAGCCGCTGCTGCTGGTCGCCTACCTCCGCCAACCGGAGGTTCGCGATCGCCCCCTGACCGGCTACGAGCGCAAGCGCTTGCTCGGCCCAATGATCCGCCGCTCCTCCAATCAGGCCGCGACCGAGGTCAATGAGGCGCTGGGGTCGAAGCGGATCGAGACTGTGATCGCGGAGGCCCGATTACGCGACTTCAGCTATGACCGAGCACACTGGGGCCTGAGCCGGACCAGCAGCGACGACCAAGCGAGATTCTTCCGCGAGTTCGCCGAGCTAACCCCGACCCGGCACCGAAGCTACGCGCTAAATCTGCTCGCGGCGATCAAGCCGACGCAGCGCTGGGGAATAGCAGAGGTGGTCCCGCAGGGCTGGCGAATCTACTTCAAGGGCGGCTGGGGCGTGCACGACTCAGACGGGGCGCTGATCGATCATCAGGCGGCCCTGCTTGTCTCGAACCAAAATGGCTGCACAGTCTCGCTGGCGGTGATGAGCGACGGCAACCGGCTGCGACGCACCGGAAAGCAAACCGAGCGCGGCATCGCCAAGCGCCTGTTCGCCGGTCTGCAGCGGCTCGGCCGTCGCCCCGGTGCCTGCCGCGACACCACGGCAGGTGGCAGCGCGGTCGGGCCCGCCTTGCGGCCCTGAACCGGCCGTTGCCCGGAGCCGAACCTTGGTCGATTTCGGCCCGGGCTCAAACAAGGAGGTCTAGTCGGGGCGCCCGGATTTGAACCGGGGACCTCACCGACCCGAACGGTGCGCGCTACCAGGCTGCGCCACGCCCCGAGTGGGCGGATATTAGCCTGGATCCGTCGAGCCGGGCGGATGCTTCGACTTCGTAGGCCAACCCGGCGGTCGAGCACCCGCCTCTGCTGCTGTCCCGGCTGGCGACCGATCTGGAATCGGCGGCGACCGAGATACGCGGGCCGCTGCGCGTTGATCTGGTTTGTCGTCAACCCAACGTGGCTCGCGGCCACCAAGCCGCGGCCGATCCTCCCACGGTCGACTGGCTTTGCGCGCAAGCGGCCCTCCCTCCTCGCCACCGCCGCTCCCCAGCACGTCGGTTGGCCGGTATCCGGTCTCATCACCGTGCCGCTGCAACGTCGAAATCACCCGCGACGCGAACGCCGTCGGCGCGGTGGTTTCCCAGGGGCCCGAGGCCGAGTCGCTGCAACGTCGAAATTACCCGCGACGCGACGCGACGAGGCTCGCGATCCCGCTTTTGCCACCAGCCCGCCAACCCGAGACACTGGACGGGGCGGCCCGGTAGCTGCGGCCACGAGCCCGGCTGATCCCCGCCATCGGACCTACCTACCGAGCAACTGGTTGTCGACCTGGTGGCGGATTAGGAGCGGCGAGACACCGAAATGTGTCGCCGTCGCCTCAAGAGCGTCATCGGCGACGACGGGAAGGATTTGACGCAGGCCGTCGGCAGGAGCGAGAAACTCAGCCGCGAAGGCGCGTTCGGCTTGGTAGGCGCTGGTGCGCGCGGGTGTGAGGAGGAAGCGATCAGCGCGATCAGGTCCGCCAAAGTGCCACAGCGCTCGCGCGGCCGCAAAGCGCTTCGTCTGAGATTTGCGAGGGGTGAGCACGAGCGTCGCCGACCCCGAACCTGAACTGCCCCCGAGCGCCTGCAAGCCAGCATCTGCGAAGTCGCCGGACAACATTGTCATCAGATCCTCGGGCCGCGCGGATTCGGTGGTGTCGAGACCGAGAGCTTCACGGGCCGTCGCCGCCTGCTTGTAACCGAGCGCCCAGGGGAGGAGCCGTTGCGGAGCGGCGGCGTGGCGAAGCGCTTGACGGACATCAGCGAGTCGGGAATCCGCCGCTCCCTTCGACGCGGCGATCAGCGCCGTACTTCGCTCCACCCACTCGATTCCGTCAACCACACCCGCCGGGTTGACAGCGTCGAGGAAGTCGTCGATCAGGCTCTCCTCGCCGAGGCGGTCGCTGACCTGAGCCTAGATCCACCGAAAATGGCGCCGATTCCGTCCGAGCCAGGTGCTTAAATATCGTCCTAAGCAGGGCTTTTGCAGCAGACGCAACCAGCGACTGGGGCCCCGACAGGAGGACACCCAA
>JAHEXU010000112.1 GCA_023251975.1 bacterium
AGAAATCTCGCCAAGCCGCGGGGCGAGAAAAACCCCGGCTGGGCGGGGCGCTTTCCAACCACCAAGATGACGTAGGGGTAGGTCGCCAGAGCGGCAATCCGACGGCCGCGACGACCCCCGAGTGCGAGGCCAAGCGCGGCGCCAAGCGCCCCAACGGTCCAGCGGAAGTGCGATTCGCTGACGAAGGCGCCGAGGTACAGCTCGCGCCGCAGGGACGGGTAGCGGGCCAGCACCCGAGCCTCGGAATGGCGCTTGGTCGCGTCGCTCAGCGCAGCGCGCACCGAACGAACGTGGATCGCGTGCCAAACGACCGCCTCGCCGACGAAGATCTGGCGGGCGCCCCGCATCTCCGCTCGCAGCCCCAGCTCGGTGTCCTCGCATAAGAAGACGAGGCTCTCGTCGAAGCCGTCGAGTCGCTCCAGGAGCGCCCGCGGGTAGGCGATATTGCAGGTCGCAAACCAGCGGTCGGGGCCGATGATGTGGATCGAGCGCGCCAGTCCGGTCAATAGGACCCGCTCGTCGGGGTCGGGCTCGGTTCTGCCCTGCAGGATCACATCGCCGCCCTGCCAGGCGTCGAGCATCCTCTCCAACCAGTCTTCGGCGGGGCGGCAGTCGTCATCGGTAAAGGCGATCAACGGCGCCCGTGCGATCCGCCAGCCGTGGTTTCGCCGCATCGACGGGCCCGGCCCTGAGAGGGTTTCGAAGCGAACCGCAAGGCCGGGTGGGGCGGTTGTAATCGGGGGCGCGTCGCTGTCACGAACCACGATCACCTCGAAGCGGCCGGGCGCCAGGGTCTGGGCGGCAAGCGCGTCGAGCGCGAAAGCGAGCCGTGACTCGCGCCGGTAGGTCGGAATCACGACCGCGATCTCGGGCTGAGGACTGGGGTTCATACGGGCGGCGCCTCTACGATCCGGTGCCCGTGGATCACCCTCAATCCGACCCCGTGGCCCTGCCCTCGGTCAGCGTTGTCGTAGCGACCTTCAATCGGGCCGATCGGCTGCGGCGGCTGATCGAGTCGCTGGCCCGACAAACCTACCCCGGGCCGCTCGAGATCGTGATCGTCAACGACGGGTCGAGCGACAGCACGGCCGAGGTTTTGGCGGCGGCACCAATCGAGTTGTTGGTGCTCGACGGGGTCGGAAGCGGTGGGCCGGCGAAGGCTCGAAACCTCGGCTGGCGGGCCGCATCGGGCGAGCTGATCGGTTTCACCGACGACGACTGCGAACCGACGACGCAGTGGGTCGAGCGGGCGGTGTCGCGGTGGCAGCGCCGCTCCGATCGGATCGTCCAAGGTCCGACCCTGCCGAACCCGGCCGACCCGCGCTCGCCGCTTTGTCGCAGCAAGACAATCTCCGCCGCGAGTTCGTTCTTTCAGACCTGCAACATTTTTTACCCGGCGGCGGCCCTGGATCTGCTCGACGGCTTCGACGAAAGCTTTGGGTCGCCGTTCGGCGAGGATGTCGACCTCGGACTGCGGGCGCGCCGACTCGGCTGCGAGCTGGTCTTCGAGCCGGCGGCGCTGGTCCACCACGCCGTCGAACCGCGTAGCTGGCGCGAGCTCCTGCGCGAAGCCGGCCGCGCCGCCGACGCCGGGGTGCTGCTGCGCCACCACCCCGACCTGCGCCCCGAAATGAGCTGGTGCCACTTCTTCCAAAACCGCGCCCATGCCCGGCTTATTTTGGCCCTGATCGGGCTCGGCCTGGCGCCTCGCCAACCGCTGGCGGCGCTCGCCGCGCTGCCCTACGCGAAAGGACTGCGCGGCCGCAGCCGCGAACTCGACGCCTGGCCGCAGGCAGTTCCGCTGCTGGCGGCGCACGACCTGATCGAGATCAAGACCGCCCTCGAGATCGCCCGGCGGGAGCGAATCCTGATCATCTGACCGCGATAGGCCGATCCGAACGGGCCACCGTCTCCGCATCCCTTCGCTTGTAGCTGATTCGACATCGATGACGTTGGCCTGTCCCGAGATCGCAGCACCTTGATCGGCCATGCGCCGGAGTCTGAATAACTCAGCCGGGTAAACCAAGCAATCCACCCGGCTCGGTGGATCGGAGTTTGACCTTGGGTGTGGCGAAATCGGCGGTAAGCCCATCAGCTCGTCACAGCCGGTCGGAGCGGTGCGGCGCGAGCGCGACGCCAGGCGCGGAGCTGGATCGCGGCGTAGCGCTGCATCAGGCTGCGGCGCTGGTCTCGGCGCAGCGTGTAGATCGCCAAGCGGAGCGCGATCGCGAGCAGGTTCGAGGCCAGGAAGGCGGTCGGGTAAAAGACGCCGCGTCGCGCGGCCAGCCACTGATAGGTGGCGGTGATGTGGCGCTGGTGGCGGTCCTCCCCGAAGGCTGCGAGGGTCGCCGCAGAGACCGCGTGTCCGACCCGCGCCGATGGCTCATAGCCGACCGCAAACCCCGCCTGCCGCAATCGCCACGCGATCTCGATGTCCTCGGCATACATCCACTGCGCCGGTTCGAAGCCCCCGGCCGACTCGAAGGCGGCGCGACGAATCATCAGGTAGGCACCGTGGGCCCACTCGATCCTGCGGCGACGGTCGGGGTTCCAGTGTCCCTCGATGCAAAGCCGGTCGCCGAGCCGTGGCGACAGGTTGGTCAGCCCGAGGCCGAGCGCGAGCGTCAGCAGGACACCGGGGATGCAATGGACGCTGTGCTGGGTCGAACCGTCGGGCAAGATCAAGCGTGGCGCGATCGCTCCAAGCGCCGGGTCATTGCGGGCTGCGGCAAGCAGGCGCCCCAGCGCCCCGGGCTCGACCGCGACATCGGCATTGGCGGCAACCAGCCACTCGCCCGCCCCTTCAGCCGCCCCGAGGTTGACCGCGGCGCCGTAGCCGATGTTGTCGGTCTCGATCAGCCGGACCGCCTCGGCAAACTCGTCGGCGACCGTCGCGGCGGAGCCGTCGCTGGAGCCGTTGTCGACCACGGTCAGGGTGATCAGGCCCGCCGCCGCCGCGTCGAGGTGGGAGCGCAGGCATTCGCGCAGAAGCTCGCGGGTGTTGTAGGAGACGACGACGACATCGATCGGGGCGGGCGCGCTCAAAGGACCGCCCGCCTCGCCGCGATCGAGCCGCGAAGCAACGACCCCAGCGCGACGCTGTCGGCGAACAGGCCAGCGACGGCGACACGGGGGCCGCGACGAGGACCCCAGCGCCGGGCTTCACCGGCGCTGATCCGCAGATAAGGGATCGTCAAGAGCAGCGGCCCGACCCGGCGTCGCGAGATCGCCGCGACAACTCCGAACAGTGCGGCGTCGAAGGCGCGACTGCGCGCGGTGAGGAAAAACCGACCGACCAGCCAGCGCGCTCGTAGTTCCGGAACCCGGGCGATCAGCTCCGGAAAGTGGGCGCAGCGGCGACGCTCAGCGATCATCGCGATCGCCCCGCGCGCGAAGACGGCGTGCTCGACCGCCGCCGCGGCGGCGAACTCGGCGCGGGCTCCGGCCCGGATCGCGCGCCAGGCGAAGTCGACATCCTCGCCGAAATGGCCGCGCCCGCCGCCGCCCGGATCGATCCAGGCGGAGAAACCGCCGACCGCTTCGAAGGCCTCGCGACGAACCGCCAGGTTGGCGGTTTGATAAAGCGCGGTCGGGTGATCGACCCGAAGGGTGCGGTCAAACGGGCCTGGTCGGGCGGCGCGATCCGCCACCACCGCGCCTTGGACCAGATCGGCCCCGGCGAGCGCCGCGACGATCGCTGCCGCCCAGCCCTCCGCGGGGAAGGTGTCGGCGTCAAGGAATGCAATCAACGGCGCGTCGGTGGCGCCGACGCCGAGGTTTCGGGCCGCCCCGGGCCCTTGCCGCGATTGAGTGAAGAGCCGGACCTCGAGCCGATCGGAAAAAGCCTCGACCAGAACCGGCGTCGCGTCGTCGGAGCCGTCGTCGACCACAATCACCTCGAACGGCGGCGGCGATCGTTGCGCGACCAGGCAGGTAAGGGTTCGCTCGATTGTCGCGGCGGCGTTGTGGGCCGGGATCACGACGCCGAGCGCGCTCACAGCACCGCCACCCCTCGGCGAGCGCCCGCCCTGGCGACAGCCCAGACCTCGACCGCGTCGACCAACGCTCGCGACGGCAGGTGGTAGGCGATCTTTGGAAGCTCGGCGGGGACCGCCGCGAGCGGGCGCCGGTTGGCCAGGTAGGGGACGACCAGGAGGGCGCCGAGCAAGCGACTGCGCCGAGCAAGCAGCAACCCAAGCAAAGCCAAGGTGAACCGAGCGTGGGTGCGGCGGGCGAACAGGCCGAGGAAGAGAAACCGGCGCTGGGCCGGGTGACGAGCCAGCAGATGCGGCAGTGAGTCGCGACGCAGGGCCTCGCGGAGCGCCAATCGCAGCGTCCTGGAGTGGACCGCGTGGTAGGTCAAAGCTGCGGGCAAAAAGCGCAGCGAAGCGCCAACCGCAACCGCCCGCAGGCCGAGGTCGGCGTCCTCGCACCAGGCGGTCGGAAAGGATTCGTCAAAGCCGCCGATCTCCTCCAACAGTCGCCGCGGGAAGGCGATGTTGCAGGTCGGAAACCACTGGTCGGCAGCATCGATGTCGATACTGCGAGCGCGCCCGTGCAGCAGTTCGAGCTCGTCGGGATCGGGAGCGGTGCGACCTTGCATGATCGATCGCTTGGCGCCGTCGCCTTGATAGGCGTCGAGGTAGGCGGCGAGCCACTGCGGTGACGGTCGACAATCGTCGTCGGTGAACACGATCAGCTCGCCGCGGGCCGCTCGCCAGCCGAGGTTCCGCTGCGCCGCCGGCCCCGGATCGCAGCGCAGAAAGGTCGCGTCAATCCCGGCTGGCATCGCGGTGTACGGACCCTCCATGTCACTCGCCCGGACCACCACCAATTCGAACACGTCCGATCCGATCGTTTGCTCCGCCAGGGCGTCAAACAGGAAGGCGAGGCGCTCCTCGCGATTGCGGGTGGCGACGACGACGGAAAGAACCGGGGTGGTGCTCATCTTGAGGGACTCACGAGGACGCCAGGTCCGACCCCGCCCGCGAGCAGGCATTCTAGATCAATCTGGATGACCGATCTACGTAGCCGATTCGCCGCGGCCCGGCGTAATCGGCCGTGAACTAGCCTGGCCGGACGGTGACCGGACGAGGCGGCGCAGATCAGCCCGATCGGCAGCTCCCCAACCTGTTTGTGCTCGGGGCGATGAAGTGCGCGACCAGTTCGCTGCACCACTACCTGGACCTGCACCCCGAGGTTGCGATGTCGCGCCGCAAGGAACTCAACTTCTTCCTCAGCGAGGCGCCACTGCCGCCGCTTTTGACCGAGCGCTCAAGCCGGTTACGGGGGCTCGAGTGGTACCGCTCCAACTTCGACCCCACGGCGAGCGTGCGCGGCGAGAGTTCGGTTGCGTACAGCTTCCCGTGGCAGCACGGGGTCGCGGAGCGAATCGCGGCCGAGGTCGAGGCACCGCGCTTCATCTACTGCGTGCGCGATCCGATCGAACGGGCGCTCTCGCACCACCGCCAATTCGCCCAGCGCGACCGTCGGCCGCCGGCCACCGCGCTGGCCGAGCCCGCGAACCCGTATTTGCAGGCGAGCCGCTACGCAACCGCCGTGGCGCCGTTTTTGCGGCGATTCGGCCGCGAGCGAGTCCTGATCGTCGACCAGGCCGCTCTGCGCGAGCGTCGCAACGAGACGATCGAATCGATCTACAACTTCATCGGAGTCAACCCGGGTTTTCGCTCACCGGATTTCGAGCAGCAGCGAAACGTCAGTGCGGGCAAGGGGGCGCGATTCAGGGTGGCCGAGGGACTGCGCTCGAGCGGGCCGACCGCGGCGTTGGCGGCGCGAATCGGGCCACGCGCCCGCCAGGCGGTCGAACGCCGCCTCCGAAGCGCCACGGAGCCCGCCGCCGCGCCCCGCCTCCCCCCCGAGTTGCAGACACAGCTACTGGTCGAGCTGGAGGACGAGATCACCGCGATTGAGGTGCTAACCGGGTGGGATCTGCGGCGCTGGCGCCAGCCCGGCGAGCGCTGAGAGGCGACGAGCGCGGATCGAGGCGGCCGGGTCGTCGGGCGAAGCGGGCGCGAGCGAATCGGCCCAACCGGCGACTCGACGCGCCGCCGGAGCAAGTCGGCGCAGCAACTCACCACCCTCAGAGCGGCGAATCGAGCGATCGCGCAGGCAGCGCAGCGGGTGTCGAACCAGTAACGCGACCAGGGAGATAAGGCGGGTCAGCGGCGCCTCGTCCTCGGCCCAAAACGTGACCGAACTGGGACGCCCGAGCGAGTCAAGCCGTTGCATCAGGGGGCGGGCTTCGGCCTCGACCCACGGCGGCGACCCGACCGCAGCAGCCACCGCGGCCGGGGATGGCTGCGTGGCCTCGATCGCGACCGGCCCGCGGCCCAGTGCCGCGATCCGGGGCGCTCGGTTGTCATCACACCAATACCCGCGCGCCAATTCGACCGCGGCGATCAGGTCGAGCAGCTTGAAGGCCGCCGCCTCGCGGCGCCCGTGCAACAGGTGCCAAGCCGCGGCCGCCGGGGCACGCCAGATCGGACGAAACAAGGCGGGACGAGCCATCGTCTCGCCCGATCGCTGCCGTAGCCAGCGCCGACCGGCGCCGTAGCGGCGGGCCTGCAAACGCATCCCGGCAAGCGTCTCGTAGCTTCGCGCCACCACCCGAGCCGCAAAGCGAAACTCGAACGCCCAACCGATCTCCTGAATCCGCCAGCAGATCTCGACATCGCCGCCGGAGCGAAGGCCCTCGCAGTACCCCCCAACCGCTCGCCACGCCGCGCTTCGAATCAGCAAATTCTGCCCGCTACCGGCGGGCATCGCGGCGGCGCCGAGCAGGAACTCGTCCTGCCCGGCGAAGCGGGCCTCGGCCCGCCGCGCCGACAGCGACGCCCGATTTGGAGCGTGAACGACCGACCCAGCCACCACCCCGACCGCCGCGGGTATCGGGGTCGCAAAGAACCCCTCGATCAGATCCGGCCCGAGCGTGCAATCGGCGTCCAAAAAAAGCATCCATTCGCCAGATGCGGACCGACCCGCAGCGTTGCGAGCGTGGTAAGCCGAGCGCTCCAGGGTTGCGCTCACCGGCTCGATCCGGCCCATCAAACCCGCCGCCTCGATCGCGGTCGCGACCACCTGATCGTCGCTGTTGTCGGCGATCACAATCCATTCAACCACCTCGACCAACGTCCGCAACGAATTAATCGTCGTCACGGCCGCGGCGAGATCACCGGCAAACGGGACGACAACACAGACGCTGTCGGCCGACCCCCTGCTCACCGCACAAGAGTGTAGGGCCGCCGATCTCGCCGGAAGCGTCGGCGCGGCCTGTCGGCACCAACTGCGCCGTTTGGCCGTCGTTCGGCGCGCAACCAGATTGCCCAATCCAGGATGCCGGCGAGCTCAACGAGGTGCCCAGCAACGTGCCGATCGACCTGCTGAGCGATGTCACGACGATCGCGGGTCGTCGGGCATCTGGATCGGAAGCCTGCGGGGCAGATTGGCGGCGCGGCGCGGGTGCGCGCAGAGAAATCAGTCATCTAGGCTTCGAAGCGATGGACCCGCGCCGCCCGACGATGGACCCGCGCCGCCCGAACTCAGACGGTCCGCCGGGCCGGGAAGACGATCAGGAGGTGTTCGACCCCGACGCTGGCGAGGGGGCGCTGCCACAGGACCACTTCGCCGGAGTCACCCTGACCCTGCTGGCGATCGCGCTGCTGGCGACGCTGAAGGCGCTCAATCTGCCGCTCGAGAGCACCCCGACGCTGGTGATCGCCCCGATCGGAGCCGCTCTCGCCGTCCGCTACCCGAACCAGGCAGTGCTTGGCCTGTTCGCCGTAACCGGTTTCAGCGGCTCGATCATCGCGCTCACTCCGATCGCGGCGAAGCCGGCGGGCACCTTGATCCTGTTCGCTCTCTTGCTCGCGATCTTTGTCGGCTGGTTGAATCGCGATCGTCGCAAGGTCCGAGCCTGGCCGGCGCTGATCGCTGTGATCGCCTACCTGGTGATCAGCCTGATCGACATTCTGGTGGCCGATCCGACCTCCGACGGCGTCGAGTCGTTCCGCCTCTCGCAGCTCTTGTTGTTATTGGTACCGGCATTGGCGCTGGCACCGTGGCCACAATGGCGGTTCACCGAGATTGCCTGGTTAGCGGTCTTATGCGGTGGCGCGGTCGGCGTTTACGGCTGTTACCGCTGGCTGGTCGGCCCGGCGCCGGAGGAGGCGGCGGTGGCGCGGATCGCGGCTGCGTCGCTCCCCGATGCCGCCAAGATCCGGTTTTATGCCAGCCAAGCGACCGCCGCGCAGCTCTCGCTCTGGTGCTCGGCGATGTTCACCCTGGCGCTTGCCGGCTCGCTCGGCTGGCAGGGTCGGCGGCGGCTGGTCGCGGTCGCGGTGACGGGGATGTCGGCGTTCTTGGTGATCGCCTGCGAGGTCCGGACCGGAACCGTCGCGATTGCCGTCGCCGCCGCGATCGTGCTCCTTTTGACCCAGCTGACGAGGGCGCTCCCGGGTGGGTCGAAAACAATCGCCTCGCTGCTCGCAGTGCTCGCAATCGCGGTCTCGGCGGCCGGAATCGTCGCCCTGACAGTCGGGAAATCCGAGTCGAGCTCAGACCGGTTCGGACGGATCCTCTCACCAAACAGCGACGCCTCATACACGACCCGGCTCGATCGCTGGAGTCGAATCTGGCCAGCGCTGGATGATCGGCTGCTCGGCCACGGGCTGGGAACGTTCGGCGAGGTTGCCGGTCAGGGCACCGCCCTCCCCGAGGCCTACGGAGTCGAAAGCAGCTTCATCAAGGTCGGCTACGAACAGGGCCTGCCGGTGATGGTCCTATACGGGGCGGCGCTTTTAATTTTGGGGGTCGGGCTGGCGATCGGGGCGATCAATACGGTCAACCGCGATGCGGCCGTGCTCGCGATCGCCGCAGCCGGAGCCCTCGCGACGATCGCGATTCACTTTTATACCGGAAACTACACCGAGAACTTCCAGGTGATGGGCTGCTGGATCATCGTCGGGATCGGCGCGGCGGCCTTCACCTCGGCGATCCCGCCGGGCCGCGAATCGCGGCCACCGCGGCACCGCCGAGGGCGAGGGCGAGGGCGTCGCCGCGACCATCCTGCCCGCCGCCGGATCCCGGTTGACGCCAAGCCGACCACGGCGTGACGCGACTCGTCTCGGTGATCGCCGGGCCCGCCTACGGCGGCGCCCACAATCAGCTTGTCGAGTTGGCGCCGCTGTTGGCGCGGCGCGGATTCGAGACGATCGCGGTCCTCCCCGACGAAGCAACCGAGGCATGCGAGCGAGTCGCGGCCGCCGGAATCGAAGTGGTGGCACGCCCGCTACATCGCCCCCGCGCCGGTTTTCGTCCTGCGGCCAACCTCGCTCTAATGCGCTCCCTACGAGCCGAGGTCGACCAGCTCTCGGAGCTATTCGCAACGCTCGGCGCCGACATCGTGCAAGTGCATGGCCCGACCAATCCTCAGGCTGCCTGGGCGGCTCGCCGCCGTGACGATGGCCCTGCGGTCTTGTGGCAGATGCTCGACACCCGGGCGCCGCGGGCGCTGCTGCGGGCGACGGTACCGATGGTGCGCCGCTACGCCGACGCGGTCAGCACCTTCGGCGCCGCCCTGATTGCGATGCACCCCGGGCTGGGGCGGCTCGGAGAGCGCATCGTCGTGATCTACCCGCCGGTCGATACGGAGCGCTTCCGGCCCGATCGGGGTGAGCGCGCCGAGGCCCGCGCCGCACTCGGCATCGAACCGGGTGACGAGCGCCCCGTTGCGGCGAGCCTCGGCGTCCTCACCCCTCAAAAGGGCCACGAGAACCTGCTCGAGGCGGCGGCCTCGCTGCCCAAGAGGTCAATCTCGGTCCGCCTGATCGGCGCACCGAGCGCTGGCCACGAGAGCTACCGCGCCCGCCTTGAGGGGCTTGCCGAGCAGCGCTTCGGGGCCGCCGAGTCGGCGCGGATCTTCGTCGACCCGGGTTCGCGGGTAGCGCAGCTTTTGCGTGGCGTAGACATCTTCGTGATGCCGTCGGTTCGACGCTCGGAGGGAATCCCGACCGCGGTGCTCGAAGCGATGGCGAGCGGGCTGGCGGTAGTTGTTACCCGGGTCGGCGCGATTACCGAGCTGGTCGAAGACCAGGCCTGCGGCCTGATCGTCGAGCCCTCCGATCCGTCAGCCCTGGCTACGGCGATCGGCTCCCTGCTCGCCGACCCGAATCGTCGCGCCGCCTTCGGTGCCCGCGGCCGCATCCTCGCCGAGACCAGATTCGGATTGGAGCGACTCGCCGACCTTCACCAGCGGGCCTACGAGATCGCGCTCGAGCACCGCGCGAAGCGCCGCTCGCTGGGCCAGCGAAAACCCCCGTGATATGAACAACGATCGGTCGGCCTTGATTCCGTTCACGGCCTGGACGAGCGCCTCTCGGCTTTCCTGGCCCGGGCACGAACTCGCGCGCATGCTACGCGGCGACGCTAGACGGCCACCACGGTCTCAACCGTCTTGGTTCGAGGGTGACCTGACCCACCGTGTCCCAGCCCGAGTAGGTCCCTGGGGGGATCACGCCGCTGGCGTTCCGCCAGGCGCCAAATCACCTCGCCGAGCGAACGAGCGTGCAGAAACCCCCCGCTATACGGGGGTAAACTGCACGTTCGATCGGGCCGATCGGGACGATCCGGATTCGGCCAGGATGCCCAGCGCGGACACCGAGATCTGTCGCGCAGGGTGCCAGGGCTGGCGCGTAAGAATCGGGCCTGGACGATAGGCCCGTTCGCTGAGTTCGGCCGTCTATTTTCCCCACACTTGGCCTGGGCGGCAACGCCCAACCTAGAGCGACCTACAGCGCCCCGAGTTCGCGCAGGGTCGATTCGAGTTCGCGATGAAAACGAGGGGTTGAGAAGCGCTCGGCTTGGCGGCGGCAATCGGCGGGGTCGATTGCGAGCCGATCGAGCTGTTCGATTCCGGCCGCCAGATCATTCGCAGAGCCGGTAGGGACGAGGACGCCGCTGACCGCGTCCCGAACCGTTTCGCGGACCCCGCCGCCGGATTGAGCAACGATCGGACAGCCGGCAGCCTGGGCCTCGACGACCGCGATCCCGAACTCCTCGACCCCCGGGACCAGCATCGCGTAGGCGCCGGAGTAGAGTTCGGCGAGCCGTTGATCGTCAATCCGCCCGACGAACCGGGCGACCGCGGGATGGAGGGCGCGAAGACGCGCCGCCTCCGGGCCGTCACCGACCACCACGATCGGTCGCCCGACGATCGCCGCCGCCTCAATCGCCGCCTCGATCCGCTTGTGGGCAACCAATTCGCCGACCACGATCAGGTGATCACCGCGCTCGGCAGTTGGGCCGACCCGGAAGCGCTCGATATCAACCGGCGGGTGAACGACCGGGGCGTCGCGGCGGTACAGGGCGACGATCCGCTGCCGGGTGATCTCGGAATTTGCGATGTAATGGGTGACCCGCGAGGCAGCCTTGAGATCCCAGCGGCAGATCGCGTCGAGGCCGAGCGAAACCGGCCGACGAAGCGGCGCCGGTACCTCACCGAGCGCCGTCCCGCGGGCCTGCCAGGCGTAGCGAAACGGTGAGTGGCAATAGCAGACGTGGGTCGTCTCAGGATCCGTCTTGACCCCGTGGGCGAAGGCGCTGCTGGAGGAGATCACCAGCTCAAGTCCCGACATGTCGAGGCGCCCGATCGCCCACGGGTAGAGCGGCAAAAGGGAGCGAAAACCGTGCTGGCGGGCTCGCAGCCGCTGCAACGGGCTAGTCCGAACCCGGGTCGAGTCAAACCGCCCCTCGGTCCCCTCAGGATCAAACAACGCGGTATGGATCGGCGCTTCCGGCCAGAAGTCGGCGATCGCCGCAAAGCTGCGCTCGGCGCCGCGCATCACCAGCAGGTAGTCGTGAACCAACCCGACCTTCAAT
>JAHEXU010000113.1 GCA_023251975.1 bacterium
TCGCCTCGCCGAGGCTCATCGGCGGCAGCACGCAGGCCGAGTCGCCGGAATGGATCCCGGCCTCCTCGACGTGCTGCATGATCGCGGCGACCTTGCAGACCCTGCCGTCGCAAAGCGCATCGACATCGACCTCGATCGCGTCCTCGAGGAATCGGTCAAGCAGCAGCGGATGCTCGGGGTCGGCCTTGACGTTGGCTTTCAGGTAGGCCGCCAGCGCCGCCGCCGAATAACAGATCTCCATCGCCCGACCACCGAGCACGTAGCTCGGGCGGACCAGCAGCGGGAACCCGACCTGGTCGGCGATCTCGACCGCCTCGGCGGCCGACAGCGCCGTCGCGTACGGCGGATGCTTGATCCCGAGCCGCCGCAAAAACGCCCCGAACCGACCTCGATCCTCGGCCAGATCGATCGCGTCAACCGGGGTCCCAAGCAGCGCCACCCCGGCCTGTTCGATTTGGTGGGCCAGCCGTAGCGGGGTCTGGCCGCCGAACTGGACGATCACCCCCTCCGGCTGCTCCAACTCCAGTACCGCCAACACGTCCTCGGCTGTCAGCGGCTCGAAATAGAGCCGATCGGAGGTGTCGTAGTCGGTCGAGACCGTCTCCGGGTTGCAGTTGATCATCACCGCCTCGCGCCCCAACTCACGAACCGTCATCGCGGCGTGAACACAGCAGTAGTCGAACTCGATCCCCTGGCCGATCCGATTCGGTCCGGAGCCGAGGATCACGACCGCGGGGCGCTCGCCCGGCGCCGCCTCCGATTCGCCGAGGCCGCGAGCCGGACGCTCGAAGGCCGAATAGAAATACGGGGTGCGGGCCTCAAATTCGGCCGCGCAGGTGTCAACCGAGCGATAGGTGCGACGCCGCCCCTGGCGCTGCTCACCGTGGCGGGCCAGCGCCGCCAGCTCGTCGACAAACCACGGGTCGATCGAGGTTCGCTCCTGCACGATTGCCGGGTCGAGGCCACGCGCCAACCCGTCCAAGATCAGGTCGAAGCGATCCGGCGAGGGTGTCTTGATCCGCTCCGCCAGCTCATCGAGGTCGGCCGGGATCGAGGCGGGCGCGTCGAGCTCGCGCGAGCGCATCGCCTTCGCGAAGGACTCCCGGAAGGTGCGGCCGATCGCCATCGCCTCGCCGACCGACTTCATCTGGGTGCTGAGCGCGCCCCGGGCGCCGGGGAACTTCTCAAAGGCAAACCGCGGCACCTTGGTGACGACGTAGTCGATTGTCGGCTCGAAGCTTGCCGGGGTGGCCCGGGTGATGTCGTTGGGGATCTCGTCGAGGGTGTAGCCGACGGCGAGCTTGGCAGCGATCTTGGCGATCGGAAAGCCGGTCGCCTTCGAGGCCAGCGCGGAGGACCGCGAGACCCGCGGGTTCATCTCGATCACGACGATCTCGCCGTCGAGCGGGTTGACCCCGAACTGGATGTTGGAGCCGCCGGTCTCGACCCCGACCGCTCGGATCACCGCGATCGCCTGGTTTCGAAGCTCCTGGTAGAGCGCATCGGTCAGGGTTTGAGTCGGCGCAACCGTGACCGAGTCGCCGGTGTGAACCCCCATCGGGTCGACGTTCTCGATCGCGCAGACGACGACGACGTTGTCGGCTCGGTCGCGCATCAACTCAAGCTCAAACTCGCCCCACCCGATCACCGACTCCTCGACCAGGACCTGGCCGATCGGGCTGGCTGCCACCCCCGAGGCGACCACGGCGCTCAACTCCTCGCCGCTGCGCGCGATCCCGCCGCCCTCGCCGCCCATCGTGAAGGCCGGCCGCACGATCGCCGGTAGCGCCAGGTTGCCGTCGCGAAGCTCGCGCTCAGCCTCGGCGACCGACTCGACGACCGCCGACCACGGCACCCGCAACCCGGCCTCCTGCATCGTGTCGCGAAATGTCAGCCGATCCTCGCCGCGGTGAATCGCGTCGTAGTCGGCCCCGATCAACTCGACTCCGAGCCGCTTGAGGCTGCCCGACTCGTGCAGGTCCTTGGCAAGGTTGAGCGCCGTCTGACCGCCCAAGGTCGCCAGCAGCGCGTCGGGGCGCTCGCGCTCGATGATCTTCTCGACCGTCTCCGGGTTGAGCGGCTCGATGTAGGTGCGCTCGGCGAACTCGGGGTCGGTCATGATCGTCGCCGGGTTCGAGTTGACCAGCACCACCTCGTATCCCTCCTCACGCAGGATCCGACAAGCCTGGGTGCCGGAGTAATCGAACTCGGCGGCCTGCCCGATCACGATCGGGCCGGACCCGATCAGCAAGATCTTCTTCAGGTCGTTGCGCCGCGGCATTAGGCTCGCACCTCCCCCCGGTCCTCGATCAGCTCCAGGAAGTCGTCAAAGAGGTGGCGTGAATCGTGCGGTCCGGGGCTAGCCTCGGGGTGATACTGGACGGTCCGGGCGCCGATCTCGGGCAGCAGTAGGCCCTCGACGGTGCGGTCGTAGAGGTTGACGTGCGACAGCTCGGCGACGCCGAAGTCGGTCTCCCAGCGGACCGGGCGATCGGGGTCGAGCGCAGCGGCGCCGTCGGGGCCGCAAACCGCGAAGCCGTGGTTTTGTGAGGTGATCTCGATCCGCCCGCTCGCCAGCTCCTTGACCGGATGGTTAGCGCCGCGGTGCCCGAAGCGCAGTTTATAGGTGTCGAGGCCGACGGCGCGACAAAGCAGTTGATGGCCGAGGCAGATTCCGACGATCGGGCGCTTGCCGAGCAGCGCCCGGACCGTCTCGACCACATAATCGAGCGCCGCCGGATCGCCCGGCCCGTTGGCGAGGAAGATCAGGTCGGGATCGCAGGCGAGGACCTGCTCGGGGCTGGCGCTACACGGCAAGAGGGTGAGCTTGCACTCACGGGCGCGGAACTGGCGGATGATCGAGAGCTTGACCCCGGTGTCGATCGCGACCACGTGGGGTCCGGTGCCGTCGAGCACGATCGGCTCGGACGGGGTGACGGTGCGGGCGAGATCGGCCCCGCGCATCGCGGGCTCGGCGGCGATCCGTTGCCGGGCCTGCACTTCACCGATTCGAGCCGAAAAGATGCCGCCGCGGATCGAGCCGACCTCGCGAATATGGCGGACCAGCGCCCGGGTATCGACCCCGCTGATCGCGCTGACCCCAACCGCGTCGAGCCAATCAAGCCAGCCGCCCTCGGCGCTCGAGCAGTGCTCGGGGTTCTTTGCCTCCCGCATGATCACGCCCCGCGCCTGGGCGCTGCTCGACTCCATCGCCGCTGCCGAGACGCCGTAGTTGCCGATCAGCGGGTAGGTGAAGGTGATGATCTGGCCCGCATAGGAGGGGTCGGTAACCGACTCCTGGTAGCCGCTCATCGCGGTGTTGAAGACGACCTCGCCGCTGAGGGCGGTCGGCTCGCTCTCGCCGACCCGCGCGCCGCAGAGCTCGCCATCAAGTCGCGAACCGTCCTCCAAAAGGACATACCCCGGCTCAATCCGCGCCGCGCTCATCGCGCGATCCGAATCGCAAAGTTGCGGCGTCGAAACGCAATCTGCCCGGCGGCCACGGTCATCATCACCCGGCCGCGCAGGGTGCGACCGCCAAAGCAGGAGTTGGCCGACCGACTCTCCCAGCCATCGGCCCCCGCCACCCAGCTTGCCTTCGGGTCAAACAGGGCAATCTCGGCGCGGCGGCCGAGCGCGATCCGCGCCGGCTCGAGGCCGACGATCGACGCCCCGGCACTCATCCGTTCGACCAGTGTCGCGGCCGAGATGATCCCCGGCTCGACCAAGCCGCCGAAAAGCGCGCTGAAGGCGGTCTCGAGCCCGGTCGTCCCCATCGCCGCCGCCTCGATCGGGACCTCCTTCTCGTCGGCGTGATGGGGGGCGTGATCGGTCGCGACGCAGTCGATCGTGCCGCTTCGAAGCGCCGCGATCAGCGCTTGGCGATCGTTCTCGGCGCGAAGCGGTGGGTTCATCTTGAAGCGGGCGTCGAGGCTTCGCAGCTCCTGGTCGGTTAGCAGTAGATGGTGCGGAGTGACCTCGGCGCTCAATTCGACGCCGCCCGCCCGCCCGACCTCAAGCGCCTCGACCGAAGCGGCGGCCGAGAGGTGTTGGAAGTTGAGCCGGCCGCCTTCGTAGCGAGCGATCGCCGCGTCGCGGGCGAGGATCGTCGATTCGGAGATCGAGGGAATCCCGGCCAGGCCGAGTGCCGCCGAGACCTCACCCTCGTGGATTACCCCGAGCCCACTGAGTTCGGGATCCTCCTCGTGGAGGCTGATGAAGCCGCCGCTGAGGCGTTGGTATTGGATCGCTCGGCGCATCATCTCGGCGCTCCTGATCGGCAGCCCGTCGTCGGAGAAGCCGATCGCGCCGGCCGAACGGAGCGCCACCATCTCGCTCAGGCGCTCGCCTCGCATCCCGTCGGTCAGGGTGGCGACGAAGCCGACCGGGATCGAGGCGAGACGGCGGGCCTTTTGATGGAGGGCCGTGATCGCCTCGGGGGTGTCGATCGGCGGGGTCGTGTTCGCCATCGCGACAATCCCGCAGTAGCCGCCAGCGGCCGCGGCTCGGGTACCGGTCTCAAGGTCCTCCTTGTGCTCCTGGCCGGGGCTTCGAAGGTGGACGTGGGGGTCGAAGAAGGCGGGTAGCGCCAGCAGCCCCTCGGCCTCGATCAGCTCGACCCCGTCGGGCCGCTCGGCCTCGCCGGGCGGCGCGATTGCGCTGATCTCGCCGCCCTCAATCAGGATGTCGTGAGGCGCGTCGATCCGCTCGCGCGGGTCGAGAACGCTGACCCGGCGCAGCAACAACGAGGCCGGGGAGAGATCCCGGCCGACCATCCGCTCGGCTTCACTCACGCCGGATCTCCGATCGGGCTCGCCGGGGTCAGCGACCTCACCGTCGTCGGGGTGGTCGACCTCGGCGGGGTCGGCTCGGGAACCGCGCTGAGGCCGCCGGCCCGGGTCAGAACCTCATATAGCACCGCCATGCGGACCACCAAGCCGCTCGCAACCTGCGCCGCGATCAACGAGTTCGGGGCTCCGACCAACTCGGAGGCAAGCTCGACGCCGCGGTTGACCGGCCCCGGATGCATCACCAGTTGGCGCGGCCCGAGTCGGCGCGGGGTGATCTGGTAGCCGTCGATGTATTCACGCAGCGACGGCACCAGGGCGGCGTCAACCATCCGCTCGTTTTGGATCCGCAGCGCATAGACGACATCGGCCTCGCCGAGCCCGTCGAGGCTCGATTCGACCCGGCAGCCGAGCGCTTCGATCCCGCGCGGAAGCAGGGTCGGCGGGCCGCAGACGGTGACGCTTGCGCCCATCGTCAAAAAGGCGCCGATGTTGGAGCGAGCGACCCGGCTGTGCAGGACATCACCGACGATCCAGATCGAACGACCTTCGAGGCTGCCGAGGCGGTTTTGCAGGGTGTGGACATCAAGCAGCGCCTGGGTTGGGTGCTGATGTTTGCCGTCGCCGGCGTTGATCACCGCCGCCTCTGCCCACTCGGCAACCAGCCGGGCGGCGCCCGCTTGGGGGTGGCGGAGGATGATCGCCTCGGCCCCATAGGCGGTCAGGGTCGAGATCGTGTCGCGCAGCGACTCACCCTTATCGAGCGACGAGCCGGTCGCCTTCAGCGAGATCACGTCGGCCGAGAGCCGCTTTGCCGCCAGCTCAAACGACGAGCTGGTCCGGGTGCTGGCTTCGAGAAAAAGCGACACGACGGTGCGGCCGCGCAGGGTCGGCACCTTCTTGATCTCGCGGCCACCGATCTCGGCGAAGCTGCGCGCCCGCTCACAGATCCGTTCAATGTCGTTGCGGTCGAGGTCGGCGATGTCGAGCAGGTGCCGCATCAAAGTACCGCCTCGGTCCGGCTGCGCGGCGGGCCGACGATTACCGCGTCCTCGCCGTCGCATTCCTCGAAGTGGACAAAAACGTGCTGATCGGGGCCGGTCGGGATGTTCTTACCGACGTAGTCGGGCCGGATCGGCAGCTCCCGATGGCCGCGATCGACCAGTACCGCGAGCTGGATTCGAGCTGGGCGGCCATAGTCAAACAGGGCGTCGATCGCGGCTCGTACCGTCCGACCGGTGAACAAGACATCGTCGACCAAGACGACGGTGCGCGCGGTTAGCTCGAACTCGAGGTGCGAGGCGCGGACGATCGGCGCGGCTTCGGGGTAGCGCGCTCCGACATCGTCGCGATAAAAGGAGATGTCGATCTCGCCGAGCGGAAACTCGACCCCGGTCAGCTCGGTCAAGATCGCGTGGAGGCGGTGCGCCAAGATCGCGCCGCGGGTATGGATGCCGACGATCGCAGGTGCCTCGAGGCCGGACTCGCCGCGCCAATTCGATTCGACGATCTCGTGGGCGATGCGCCGCATGATCCGCTGTAGGTCAGAACCTGAGGCGACGGCCGCGTTATCGGTGTGTCTGCGATTTTCGCTCAACTGAAGTTCCTTGTCGGCCTCACGGGACCGACTTAAAGGGACCGTTGCATCGTCGTAGCCGGGCTTTGACTTGCCGGGCAAGCCTAGCAACGCGATCGGCTGCCCCCGGGGTGCGGCGAGCCTCGAGCGAGTCGCCGCTCGGGCTCAGCGCTTCGGTGGGAGAGCCCCCGCCGCGACCAACCGCGCCCCACCCCGCTCCGGTTGCAAGAGCTCGATCAAATCGAAGTCGCGCGGCGCGATCGCGCCCGCAAACTCCTCTCGCGCCTGCTCTAAAACAGCCGCGACGTGATGGCGCGAGGAGATATGGACCAGCGCCAGTTGCTCGACCCCGGCATCGGCCGCCAGTAGGGCCGCCTGGCGGGCCGTCGAATGCCCGGTCTGTTCGGCCCGATCACGCTCCGAATCGACGAAGGTCGCCTCGTGGATCAAAAGCTGCGCCCCGGCGGCGGCGGCGGCGGTCGCCGAGCATGGCGCGGTGTCGCCGCTGACGACCAGCTTGCGGCCCGCTCGCGCCGGCCCGATTACCTGGTCGGAGCGAACCGGCCCGTCGCGCCCCGCCACCGTCTCGCCGCGCTGCAGCGCCCCCATCGCGGGCCCCGAGGAAACCCCCAGCGCTATTGCCTTCTCGGCGTCGAGCCGACCGGGCCGATCGGGTTCGACCAGCGCATATCCGTAGGCGGTGGCCGAGTGCTTGACCGGAAAGCTCCGAATCGCGAAGTCCGCGTAAGCCATCGGCTCGTCGGCCTCGAGCTCGATCAGCTCGATCGGATAGTCGGTTCGGCCGAGGATCCGCCGCATCGAGTCGAACAGCCCGACCAGCCCCGGCGGCCCGGCGATCTGCAGCGGCGCACCGCGAGCGCACAGGTTGTAGGTCTTGAGCAGGCCGGGCAGGCCGAGGTAGTGATCGGCGTGATAGTGGGTGAGGAAGATCGTGTCGAGCGCGACCAACCCGGTTGAGCGCTGCATCTGGCGCTGCGTCCCCTCGCCGCAATCGATCAAAAGCCGCTGCGCGCCGTGCCGGATCAAAAGCGACGCGGTCGACCGGCGCGCCGTCGGCTGCGCCGCCGCGGTACCGAGAAAAACCACGTCCAAATCCACCCCGCAAGCGTAATCCGACCCCGACCGGGTCGTCGCCCCGCTCGGCGACCCCCGTCGGCGGCGATCCGCCATCGGGGCCGTGGCGGCCGCGGCATCTAGACTGCGGGGATCGGCGCCCGTAGCTCAGTGGATAGAGCGCATGCCTCCGGAGCATGAGGTCACAGGTTCGAATCCTGTCGGGCGCGCTTTGGGGAGCGGCGTTGAGTGATCGATCACCCGCGACCCCGTAGCCAGGTTATGAACCGAAACTTCGCCCCCATCCCCGCTCTCGTTTTTATCGTTTCGGCGCTACTCGGGCTCGCTGGCTGCGGCGACGATCCGGCGCCCCCGATCGCTGGCTCACCACCCAACCCCGGTAGCGCGCCCGGTGGCGGGGTCGAACCGATCAAACCGCCACCCAAACCAAGCTCGCCGCCCCACCAACTCGCCCCGGGTGATCCCGAGGATTACAAGGTTGACTTCGAGGTCCTCGACCAGCCGATCGCGCCCGGCGACACCCTGCACGCCAAGATCACAAACTCCGGTGATTCAACCCTGACCTACGGGGTCTGTCCGCAGATCCAAACCGAGGACGGCCAACCGCTGATCGCCGAGCCGACCGCCTGCATCGAGATCGCCGCGATCACCGGCCCCGGCGAATCGGGCAGCGTCGACGCGACCGTCCCCGAGGACGCCGCCCCCGGAACCTATCTGCTGGTTCACCAGGTAAACGCCGAAGATGGGACGCCAATCGATCTCCGCGCCGAGTTCGAGATCGGCGACTGATATGAGCCCGCGTCGGCTCGGTAAGGGCTCCCGAAAGAATAAGTGCGTCATTTAGGCGGTCGAGGAGCGAGCGGGGCGGTGCCGACGTGAGGCCGTAATAGCAGCGCTATTGCGGTCTTGCGGCGGTGCAGCATCCGCGACGCTGATCGGCCGCGTAAAGGCGCAGTTATTCTTTCGGGAGCCCTAGGTCGCGAGCGTCAGTCCGGCTGGGGCGGTCGGACCGCCGGGTTGGCGGCGTACCAATCGACGGTCCGCCGCAGCCCCTCCGCAAGCCCAACCGACGGCTCCCAACCGAGGCCCCGCAAGCGCGAGGCATCGACGTACTGGCGGTCGATCTCGCCGTCGGGGTTGCCGCTGCCCCGCACCTCCGCGACCACGCCGGTACCCGCCAGCGCCGCGATCTGCTCGACCACCTCGCCGACCGAGTATGGGCGCTCACCGCCGGCGTTGAAGGCCTCGCCGCGAACCCCGTCGGCCGGCTCCAGCAACGCCTCGGCGAGTCGCAGGTAGGCGGCGGCGCAGTCCTCGACGTAAAGGAAGTCCCGGATCGGGGAACCATCGGAGCGGAGGACCGGAGCGCGGCCATCGACCGCCGCCGAGACCGCCTCGGGGACCAACCGCGACCAATTGGTGTCGCCGCCACCGTAGATGTTGGCAAACCGGGTCACCGCGACCGGGAGGCGATGGGAGTGCCAGAAGCTGCGGGCGATCAGATCGGCCGCCGACTTCGAGGCCTCATACGGCGCGGTTGGGCGCAGCGCAAAGTCCTCGCGGTAGGGAAGCTCCTCGTGAGCACCGTAGGCCTTGTCGGAGGAGGCGACGACAACCGCCTCGACCCGGTGCTCGGCGGCGGCGCAAAGCAGCTCCCAGGTGCCGCGGACATTGACGTCGAAGCACTCGCGCGGGTTCTGCGCCGCCTCGCCGACAATCGTCTTGGCGGCGAGGTGGAAGACCCGCTCGACCCCGTGATCGGCGATCGCGGCAGCGCAGCGGGCGCCGTCGCGAACATCGGCCTCGACCTCGACCACCTCCGCGGCGATCCCCAAAAGGACAAGCGTCGACGGCCGCCCCGAGCCCGGACCCGGGTCGAGCACGACAACCCGATCGCCGCGTTCCAAAAGCGCCTTGGCAAGCCAAGCGCCGACAAAGCCACGGGCGCCGCTGATCAGCGAAACGCGCTCACTCATCAGGTGCCCGGTGGCCGGGACGCAAACGGGCTCAGCCGCCCGCGACAGCGGGCAGGATCGTCACCTCGGCGCCATCTGTGAGTGCGGTCTCAAGGCCCGCCCCGAAGCGGATGTCCTCGCCACCGACGTAGACGTTGACGAAGCGGCGCAGATCGCCGCCCTCGGTGATCCGCTCGCGCAGCCCATCGTGAGCGCTAAAGACTGCTTCAAGGGCCTCGCGGACGGTTGTCCCCTCGACCTCGAGCACACCCTCGCCGCCGGTCATCGCTCGTAGTTGAGCCGGGATTTTGACCGTCACCGCCATCAGTTTGCGATCGCGACCCTAGCAGGAACGCGGTCGGCAAATGAAGCCAGGTTCGGCTCGATCTCGTGGATCTCAAAGCCCTCGCGCGCCGCGTCCAACGTCTTCAAACCCTCGCCGGTTATATAGACGACGACCCGCTCGCCGGGGCCGATCTCGCCCCGCTCGGCAAGCTCGCGCAAGACCGCGACGGTGACCCCGCCTGCGGTCTCGGTGAAAATCCCGGTGGTCTCGGCAAGCAGCCGAATTCCGGCCCGGATCTGATCGTCGCTGACCGAGTCGATCCCGCCGTTACTGCGGCGGGCGAGATCGAGCGCATAGGGGCCGTCGGCCGGGGTGCCGATCGCAAGCGACTTCGCGATCGTGTCGGGCTTGACCGGGCGGCAGTAATCCCAGCCCTCGGCGTAGGCGATCGCAACCGGCGCGCAACCCGCCGCCTGGGCGCCGTTGAAACGCGGCAGCTCGCCGCTGACCAGGCCGAGCTCGAGCCACTCGCTAAAGCCGCGGCTGATCTTGGTGAACAGCGACCCGGAGGCAATCGGACAAACAACCCGATCGGGCAGCGTCCAGCCGAGCTGCTCGACCGTCTCATAGGCGAGCGTCTTCGAACCCTCGGCGTAGTAGGGGCGGAGGTTGACGTTGACAAACGCCCAGTTCTGCTCCTCGGCAAGCTCGGTGCAGAGACGGTTGACATCGTCGTAGGTGCCCTTGACGCCGACCAGTGTGGTCCCATAGATCGCGGTCGCGAGCAACTTTTGCTCCTCGAGATCGGACGGCACGAAGACAAACGATTCGAGGCCGACCGCGGCGGCGTTGGCAGCAACCGAGTTGGCGAGGTTGCCGGTCGAGGCACAGGCGACGGTGCTAAAGCCAAGCTCGCGAGCCCGCGCCAGCGCCACCGCTACGACCCGATCCTTGAACGAGTGGGTCGGATTGGCGGCATCGTTTTTGATCCAGATCTCGCAATCTGGGGGAAGATCGAGCGCCGCGGCGAGCCGATCGGCCCGAATCAGCGGGGTCAACCCCGGCTCAAGCGGCGAGTCGGGGCGGCCGCTGATCGGGAGGAAGTCGCTGTATCGCCAGATCCCGTTGCTGCCCGCCTGGATCTTCCGCTTCGCCTCGCTCGGGTCGAACCCGGAGAAGTCGTAGCAGGCCTCGAGCGGGCCGAAGCACTGCTCGCAGACGTAAAGCGCCTCGGTTGGGTATTCGGTCGCGCACTCCTTGCAACGCAGTGATTGCAATGCGGTTCGCTGCTCGCTACTCATCGGTCTGTCCCTCGTGTCGGTTGCAAAACCAAAACCTCTGCCAACTGTGAGCAGAAGCCCGAGGGACTCTGTTCACATCTACCAGGCGTATCGCCTGCAGGAATTAGCACCGCTACCCGACGCTCGCGCGTCGGGAGGGTTGCCGGGGTTTCATTGGGCCAGTCCCTCCACCCCTCTGGATGTGGCGGTTATGTAAGGAGCATCCTAGTCGAAACCGACCGAAAAGCCAACCCGGCAGCGCCCGAGCGGACAAACGGGCCAAAACGAGCGGTCGATCGCGAGCCGAACTCCGACCCGGCGTGCACTACCCTGTCGTGACGAGCGCAATGGACGAGACGCAGCCGCCAGATGCCGAGCCTTCCGAAGCCGAGATTACGGCGCGGCGCCCGGACGCCGCTACTCGGCTCGCCGCCGCTCGGCGATCAGGCTGACGCGCCGCAGATCGAGATCGTCCAAAGCGGCGGCCTGCGCTGGGTTAAGTTGGGGCGCGCCGGTGGGGCCGAACTCGACTGGCTGGCCGACAACTTCGGCTTCCACGCGCTCGACCTCGAAGACGTCCGTTCGCGAAACCAGCGCCCCAAGATCGAGCAGTACCCCGACTACCTGTTCATCGTCTTGCACCTGCCGGTCTTCGACCCGGCGGTTGGACGCCTCAACGCGGGCGAGCTCGACATCTTCGTCGGGCCCGACTTCTTGGTCACGATCCCAAACCAGCAGCTGCAGCCGGTCGATTACCTGTTCGAACGCTGCCGCGGCAAGGAGGAGTTGCGCGATCAGATCTTCTCGCGCGGCTCCGGGTATCTGCTCTATCGGATC
>JAHEXU010000114.1 GCA_023251975.1 bacterium
TGATAGACAACGGGGTGGCGATCAGGGTGTCGCCGCGAGCGGGTCGATGTCACCGAACCGGAGGACGAGCAGCGACGAGTGAGAACGCGGTGGTCGAGCGGGCCGAAGTGCTGGCGAATGTGCGCGCCCATCTCGCCAGCGAGCTCGAGCTTGACGAGGCGGATCTGAGCGAACAGACCCGCTTTCGCGAGGACCTCGACGCCGATTCGCTCGATCTTTACGAGCTGATCATGGAGTTGGAGGACACCTATTCGATCCGAGTTGACGAGGCGGCGGCCGCCGAGATCAAAACCGTCGCCAACGCGGTCGACTTTGTCACCCGCGCCCTCGGGTCCAGCTCCGGGGGCTAACCACGAGATGGTCGCGGAGTCGCCCGATCCGAATTCCGCACTGACCCCGCGTCCGCGCGAGGGTGCGGTCGATGCGTGCCCCCTCGCCGAACTGTTCGAATCGCTGCCGGAGCCGCTGCGACATCGCGCTGTTGCCCACTCCTCGTGGGTCGACTCGCGCCCCGACTCATATGGCCGCCTCGCCTTCCTCGGTGACGCGGTGCTCGGCCTGGTCCTCGCCCAACAGTTGTTCAACGACGACCCCGAGGCCGACATCGGCGATTTGACCAAGGTCCACGGCCAGGCTGTGAGCGGCCGGGCCTGCGTCGAGGTTGGGGAGGCGCTCGGGCTCGCCAAGCTAATCGTCGCCGCCCAGCCGCCGCAACTCGACGGTGGGATCAGCGCCGCCGAGCTTTTGTTGAGCGAGCGCGCCGTCTCCTCGGTCACCGAGGCCGTAATTGGCGCCTGCTACATCGAGTATGGGCTCGATCGGACCGCCGCCGCGGTCCGATCGGCCTTCGCACCGCAGGTCGAATTCGCGAGCGAACACCTGCTCGACTACAAGTCGGCGCTGCAGGAGCGGCTCGCTCGCGATGGCCAGCTTGTCAGCTACCGGGTGGTCGGTGAGTCGGGGCCGCCGCACGATCGGACTTTCGCGATCGAGGCGATGAACGCGAGCGATGCGATCGGCGCTGGTAGCGGTCGTTCCAAGAAGGCGGCTGAGCAGGATGCGGCAGCGGCCGCCCTGCGCCGTCTTGCCGCCTCCGGATAGTCGCTGTTTGCGGGATCATCTGAGGGTTGGTTGAATCGGTTGATTCCCAGGCCCTAACCTCCGCGGCCTTGCTGTCCGATGCTGCCGCGACGATTGTCGCGAGGGTGGATGTGGGCTCAGCGAACGGGTAAGCCCGAGTAACCAAGATGCATCTCAAGTCAATTTCGATCAAGGGCTTCAAGTCGTTTCCTGACCGGATGAACCTGGTCTTCTCGCCCGGGGTCAGCGTGATCGTCGGACCGAACGGTTGTGGCAAGTCGAATATCACCGACGCGGTCTTGTGGGCACTTGGCGAGCAGAGCCCGACGACGGTCCGGGGCTCGACGATGCAGGATGTGATCTACAACGGCGGCGCCGGCCAAAAGCCGCGGCGCGAGGCCGAGGTCGAGGTGGTGCTCGACGCTACCGGTAGCGCCGCCGCCGAGCAGTTTGCCGAGATCTCGATCCGTCGCACCCTCGATCGCGATGGCCACGGCAGCTACCACCTCAACGGCGCCCGCTGCCGGCTTGCCGACGTGATCGAGACCCTGGCCGACGCCAACCTCGGCGGCGACATGCACTCGGTGATCGGGCAGGGCAAGGTCGAGTCGATCGTTCTTTCAAAGCCACGCGAGCGGCGCCTTTTGGTCGAGGAAGCGGCGGGCCTGGGCAAACACCGAAAGCGCCGCCGCCGCGCCGAGTTGAAGCTGGCCAAGACCCGCGACAACCTCGATCGCGCCCTCGATGTCGAGCGCGAGGCGACCGCTCGGTTGCGACCGCTGCGAGCCCAGGCCCAAGCTGCCGAGACCCACGCCCGGCTGCAGCGCCAAGCCGACGAGCTGATGGTGCGCTTATTGCGCAGTGAGCTGGCCTCGCAGGGTGATCGGGTCGAGCTGGCCGAACTGGCGGTGAGCGAGGCGCGAGTTGGGCGCGACGGGCTTGATCTCAAGCTCGCCGAGGTTGCGGCCGAGCGCAGCGTCGGCGAGGAGCAGCTCGCATCGCGCGATCGCGAGCGGACCGCGGTCTGGGAGCGGCTGACCGCGATTCGCGGCGCCACCGAGCGGCTCAGCGTCCGCGCCGAGTCGCTGGCCGGGGCCGAAGCGGAGCTGCGATCGGCGCTGGCCTCGCGCGAGGCGACCCTCGGCTCGCTCGCCGCCGAGGCCGCGCGGGCGCGCGGGCAGGGGGCCGACGATCCGGTCGCGATGGAACTTCGAGCCGCCTCGCAGGAGCTGGCGGCGGCGGGTAAGGCGCTTCACGAGGCGGTGACGGCCGAGCTTGACGGGGCCCGGGTCGATCCGGTCGGTCGGATGCGCGAGCACGCCGAGCGGGCGGCCCGGGCCGGCCGGAGGGCCGAGGAGTTGCTGGGGCGCCGCCGCCAGGATTCGCTGGCCGAGCGGGTCGCTCGCGAGCGCCAGGTGCTGGAGCTGATCTCGCGGGTTGCGGCCGCGACCGCTTCGGCCCGCGACGGCGCCTCGCGCCATACCGCCGGGTTGGAGCGGACGGTTGTCGGTCGCCAGGAGGGTGACGAGTTGACCCGGGCGTTGCGATCGCTGTCGGCCCGCGAGGCGGAGATTCAGGTGGCGCTGCGCGGTGCTTCGGAGCGGTTGACCACGGCCGAGGTGAGCGCCGCCCAATTGCGCGATCGCCGCGACGAATCGCGGGCCGAATTGGCCCGCGTCGAGGCCCGGCTTGAGCTCGAGCCGCTCGAGGCCTCGAGCGGCAGTGTCCTTGATCAGCCCGAGCGCGCCGAGATCGAGCGAAAGTTGGCTCGGTTGGCGCGGCGGCGCGAACAGCTCGGCCCGGTCAACCCATTGGCTGGCCGACAATATGAGGAGGCGCTCGCCGAGGTCGAGGAGTTGAAGGCGCAGCGCGAGGACATCGAGTTGGCGCTGGCCGAGTTGGAAAAGCTGATCCGCGATACCGATCGTGAGATTCGCACCCTGTTCGAGCAGACCTTCGACGCCGCCCAGGACAACTTTTCCGAATTGATCGAGCACCTCTTTCCCGGCGGTCGCGGTCGTTTGCGGCTGCTCGAGCCGACCCCAAAGCTGGTGCCGGTGCCGATGGCTACCGCCCCCGACTCCGACGCGCCCGCCGCCGCGCCCGCCGCCGCGACCGAGGCCGACGAGGCTGATCCCGACGAGCCCGGTGATGACGGCGCTGGGATCGAGATCGAGGTCACCCCAGCGGGCAAGGCCTCGCGCCGCCTCTCGCTGCTCTCGGGAGGCGAGAAGTCGCTGGTCGCGCTGGCCTTCGTGTTCAGCGTTTTCCTGGCGCGCCCCTCGCCTTTCTACATCCTCGACGAGGTCGAGGCGGCGCTCGATGACGCCAATATCGATCGCTTCTTGCAGCTGGTCCGCCGCTTCTCCGACCGCGCCCAGTTCGTCGTCGTGACCCACCAAAAGCGAACGATGGACGCCGCCGATGTCCTCTACGGGGTGACGATGGGAAGCGGCGGTATCAGCAAGGTGATCTCGCGCCGCTTGCCGCGCTCCGAGCAGGACCCGCTCGAACCGACCGCGGCCGCCTAATGGCAGGCGAGTGGGCCGAGGCATTTGATCTCGGCTGGCGCGAGCCTCGCGACGCACCGGATGGCGAGCCCCAAGGCGACCCGAGCGACCGCGGCGAGCGCCGTCGCGGTCGGCTGAAGCGACTTCGCGACAGCCTCGCCCGCAGTCGCAGCGCGCTCGGCGCCGAGCTGCGATCGGGGTTGTTTGAAACCCTCGACGCCGCGACCTGGGAGCGCCTTGAGGAGGCGCTGATTATGGCCGATGTCGGCGCTCCGACCACCGCCGACGTGGTCGGTCGGCTTGAGATCGAGGCCGAGTCGGGTGCGTTCAGCGGCGCCGGCGCGACCCGTGCCCGTCTGGTTGAGCTGCTTGCCGAAATCGCCGGGTCCAAGCCGGCCAAGATCGACCTGCGCGACTCCCCGAGCGTGCTGCTGATGGTCGGCGTCAACGGGACCGGCAAGACGACCACCACCGGCAAGCTCGCCTACCGGTTGCAGCGTGAGCTCGGCCTCGAGGTGATCGTCGCCGCCGCCGACACCTATCGGGCCGCCGCGGTCGAGCAGCTTCAGACCTGGTCTGAGCGGGCCGGCTGCCAAATCATTCGGGCCGAGACCGGTGGCGACGCTGGCGCGGTCGTCTTCGACGCGATCGCGGCCGCCCAATCGCGGGCCGCCGACGTGGTTTTGTGCGATACCGCGGGGCGGCTCCACAACCGAGCCGACCTGATGAAGGAGCTCGAGAAGGTCCGTAACGTCGCTCGTCGGCGCCTCCCCTCGGCCCCCCACGAGGTCCTGATCACGATCGACGCGACGACCGGCCAAAACGGCCTCCGCCAGGCGAAGCTGTTTGCCGAGGCGGTCGATGTAAGCGGGGTTGTCCTGACCAAGCTCGACGGCACCGCGAAGGGTGGGATCGCGCTTGCGATCGCCCGCGAGCTTGGGATCGGGGTCAAGTTGATCGGGGTTGGCGAGGGGATCGAAGACCTCCGCCCGTTCGAGCCGCGCGAGTACGCCGAGGCGTTGCTCGGCGAGTGAGCCGCGCCGTCACCGCCAGCCCGTCGCGGGTCGAGCTGATTGCCCTCGGCCGGGCCGACTGTAAGCTGCGCCACCGTGTTTGACCAGCTCTCAGAGCGCCTCCAGGGGACCCTCGCGGAGCTGCGCTCGCGCGGCAAGCTGAGCGAGGCCGACATCGACAAGGCGATGCGCGAGGTCCGCCTCGCCCTGCTCGAGGCCGATGTCAACTTCAAGGTTGTCAAGGCCTTCACCGCCGATGTCAAGGCGCGCGCGATCGGTGGCGGGGTCCTGGAGGCGCTAAACCCCGGCCAGCAGGTGGTGAAGGCGGTCAATCAGGCCCTGACCGAACTAATGGGGGGGAGCGGCGCCGATCTGGTTATCTCGCCACGCGCTCCGACCGTGATCTTGATGGCGGGCCTGCAAGGGTCGGGCAAGACGACCGCCTGCGGCAAGCTGGCCAAGACCCTGATCGCCGACGGCAAGTCGGTCGCGATGGCGGCTTGCGATACCCAGCGTCCGGCCGCGGTCGAACAACTCCAGCTACTCGGCCAGCAGGTCGGCGCGACGGTTTACTCGCAGGGGACCGAGCGCGACCCGGTCGAGATCGCCGAGTGGGCGCTCGGCCAGGCTCGCGCCGAGACCCAGGATGTCCTGATCGTCGATACGGCGGGCAGGCTCCACGTCGACGCCGATCTGATGGCGCAGCTGAGTGAGATCAAGCGTCGCACCAAGCCGCACAACGTCCTCTTGGTGGTCGATGCGATGACCGGCCAGGACGCGGTCAACGTCGCCGAACAGTTCGCCGAGGCCGCCGACTTCGACGCGATCGTGATGACCAAGCTCGACGGTGATGCCCGCGGTGGCGCCGCCCTCTCGATCAAGGCGGTGACCGGCAAGCCGATCGTTTACGCCTCAGTCGGCGAGAAGCTTGATGCGCTGGAGCGCTTCCACCCCGATCGGATGGCGGGGCGGATCCTCGGGATGGGCGACGTTCTCAGCCTGATCGAGAAGGCCGAGGCCGAGTTCGATGAGGCCGATGCCGAAGAGATGCAGCGGAAGATGATGACCGCGCAGTTCACGCTCGAGGACTTCCTCAAGCAGCTCAAGCAGGTCCGAAAGATGGGCTCGCTGAGCTCGATTCTCGGGATGATGCCGGGGATGGGCAAGCAGATCAAGGAGATGCAAAACCAAGTTGACGACCGTGACCTCGACCGGGTCGAGGCGATCATCCTCTCGATGACCCCGGCCGAGCGGTTCGACCCCTCGATCATCAACGGGACTCGACGGCGCCGGATCGCGGCAGGGTCGGGGACGACGATTCAGGCGGTCAAGCAGTTGCTGACCCAATTCGAGCAGATGCGGAAGATGTTCAAGCAACTCGCGTCGGGGCGCCAGCTCGATCCGCGTGCCCTGATGCAGTCGCAGGTTGGCCGGGCCGGACGCGGCGGCGGTCGCCCCAGCGGCGGCGGCCGAGCGCGGCGTCGCCGCTGATCGGTCCGGCGCAGCGCGCCGTCAACCGATCTGTGTAACCTCCCCGGCCGCATGGCAGTCCGAATCAGGCTTAGAAGGGTCGGGGCGCGTAAGAACCCGATGTGGCGAATCGTCGTTGCCGACCAGCGCAGCCCGCGCGACGGCAGGACGATCGAGACGATCGGCCACTACAACCCGCAGACCGATCCGTCGTCGATCGTGGTCGATGGCGAACGGGCGCAGCACTGGCTCGACCACGGCGCTCAACCGTCGAAGACGGTCGCCAAGCTCCTGCAGACGCAGGGGATCAAAGCCACCGGTAGCTGAGGCGGCCGATGCGCGAGCTGATCGAGTTCATGGTCCGCTCCCTCGTCGCCGCCCCCGACCAGGTTGAGGTGACGGAGGTCGATGAGAACGGCGAGACGGTGCTCGAAATTGCCGTCGCCGAGGACGATCTGGGGCGGATCATCGGGCGCGGCGGCCGGGTCGCCGGCGCGCTTCGGGCACTCGCTCGGGCCGCGGCGGCTCGCGAGGGCCGGCGGGTCCACCTGGTCATCCTCGACGACTGAGCGCTAATGCGGCTTGATTTCTTTACGCTGTTCCCGGCGTGGTTTGACTGGTTCGTCGGTCAACGTCATGTCCAAAACGTGGTTCGCGACGGCACCCGGATCGAGTTCTTCAACTACCGCGAGTCGACGCCGCTGTCGGCTGGCCAGGTCGACGACGCCCCCTACGGTGGCGGCGCCGGGATGGTATTGCGGGTCGATGTCGTTGACGCCGCCTTGCAGGCCGCCTACGCCGACCGCGCCCGGCCCCGGGTCGTCGTGCTCGCTCCGACCGGTCGCCAGTTCGACGAGTCGCTCGCGGTTGAGCTGGCCGCCGAGCCGCACCTCACCCTGCTGTGTGGGCGCTACGAAGGCTTCGACGAGCGGATTGTCGATCACCTCGCCGACGATGCGATCTCGATCGGTCGCTACGTTCTGTCCGGTGGCGAGCCCGCCGCGATGGTCGTTGCCGACGCGGTCCTGCGCAAGCTCCCGGGAGCGCTCGGTCATCCCGATGGCGCCGCCGAGGAGTCGTTCAGCGCCGCGCTCGACGGCGCCCCCGAGTATCCGCACTACACGCGCCCTCCCAACTACCGTGGCTGGAAGGTGCCCGATGTGCTGCTTTCGGGTGACCACGAGCGGGTTCGCGAGTGGCGGATCGAACGCAGCCGCCGACGCGCCGCTTCCTCCCGCTAACATGATCGATCCCGCGCGGGCCTATTGAGCCCGCCGTTTTTTGGAGCAGTCCCAATGTCTACGATTATCGAGAGCATCGAACAGGCGCAGGTCGCCAAGGTCGCCAAACTCCGTCGCTTCCCGCGCTTTGACGCCGGCGATCGAGTCCGGGTCCACTTCCAGGTGATCGAGGGCCAGCGCAAGCGGACTCAGGTCTTCGAAGGGATCGTGATCAAGCGCCAGGGCTCCGGCCTGCGTGAGACGTTTGCGGTCCGGAAGCAGTCGTTCGGCGTCGGCGTCGAGCGAACTTTCCCGGTCAACTCGCCGAAGATTGAGAAGCTCGAGGTCGCGGCCCGAGGCAAGGTTCGTCGCGCCAAGCTCTACTACCTGCGCGATCGGGTCGGCAAGGCAGCCCGGGTTGCCGAGCGCCGCTGGGGCATCGAGGATGAGCTGGTTGTTGGCGAGTTGCCCCCCGACCCGGAGCCCGCCACCGAGGCCCCTGCGACCGAGCAGCCCGCCACCGCGGAACCGGCGCCAGAAGAAGCCGCCGAGGAGCCCGTCGCCGTTTCGCAGGAGCCCGGCGCCGTCGACCCTGCTGCGGCGGCCGAGCCCGAAGCCGCGCCCGACGCGGCCGAGCCCGAAGTCGCCGAAGCCGCCGACAGCGACTCCGAGCAGACCAGCTAAGGCGACGGGCGGGTCGGCCTTTGCTTCCGAAGCCGGATACCAACGCGGGCGCTTTCTTCGAGCTGGTCGCGGTCGTCGCCTTGGCGGTCGGGCTCGCCCTGCTCGGCCAAGCGTTTGTTGTCAAGCCGTACGTGATCCCTACACCGTCGATGGTACCGACGATCATCGAGGGTCAGCGGGTGCTCGCCAACCGGTTCATTTACCGGTTTTCCGACCCCGATGTCGGCGACATCATCGTCTTCCACCCGCCCGCGGATGAGAGTTGCGGCCGCCAGCCACCCGCCGGTCAGGTCTGCGCGGTGCCCGGGGCAGAACCGGATTCTCAGAACTTCATCAAGCGGGTCGTCGCCGTTCCCGGCGATCGCCTCTACATCAAAAACGGACACCCGGTTGTGAACGGCAAGATGCCCGACGAGCCGTTTGCCCGAGATTGCGCGGGGGGTAACACCCCATGCAATTACCCGCGGGAAATTGTCATCCCCGAGGACCACTACTTCATGATGGGCGACAACCGAGGCGACAGCCAAGATAGTCGAATCTGGGGTCCGGTTGACCGTGATGAGATCATCGGTCAGGCCTTCTTTACCTACTGGCCATTTGACCGGATCGGCTTCTTCTAGGCCTGATCGGTCGGGTCCCTCGGCGGCGGAGCGCCGCCGCCGTCGTCGAACGGCGGCGCTGTTTCGCTTCGATCGCGAGCTCGGGGCTCGCTTCGTCGCCGGCGCCGACGAGGCGGGGCGTGGCTCGCTGGCCGGTCCACTTGTCGCCGCGGCGGTCCTGTTTGACTACGAGCGGTTGAGCCGAAGCGATCGGCTCGCGCTCGGGGGGCTCGACGATTCGAAGCAGAAAACCGAGCCCGACCGGGAGCGCCTTTTCCCGGTTGTCCTGCGGGTCGCGGCGGCGGTTGCGGTGGCGGTCCGCAGCGTCCGCGAGATCGATTCTCGCGGCCTTCACCTCACCAACCTCAGCTCGCTCGGTGACTGCCTCGAGCGGGTCGCCGTCCCCGGCGCGATCTGTCTGAGCGACGGTTTTCGCCTCCCCACTTGCAAAGTTGAACACCGCGCCGTGATTGACGGTGATGCGACCAGCGCCGCGATCGCGGCATCTTCGGTGATCGCCAAGGTGACCCGCGACCGCTATATGCGCCGCGCCGCCGCCGAGTTTCCGCTTTGGGATTTCGCCGGCAACGTTGGCTACTCGACCCCGGGGCACCGAGCCGCGATCGCCGAGCACGGGATCTGCGAGCTGCACCGAACTTCGTTTCGCTCCAACGCTTACTCGCAGCTCGGACTCGAGTGTTGAAATCCGGCGAGGCAGAGCGCAAGCAGAAACGAGTTGATGGGCCGCGGATTCAAACTAGCGGGACCTGCCGGGCTTTGAAGACGGGCTGGCCGCTGGCCGATGGTCGAGAATGACCGCTTGGATGGCGAGAGCCTTGACTCCCCCCGCGAGCGATCACCGTCTTGGCGGCGGCCCGCTGCGATCAGAAGGCCGCCTCGATATGTTCGAGCCGGAACGGCTCGAGGTCGCTGTTCACGACGATTGCGATCACGTCAAAGCGGATCGCTTCGCAGTAGCCCGGCGGCGGCTCGGTTGTCGCGATCCAGGCGCGGGCCAGGCGCCGCACCTGCAGCGCTTTGCGCGGGGTTACCGAAAGCAGCGGGTCGAGGAAGCCGCCGTCGTTGCGCCGCCGCGCTGTCTTGACTTCGGTGAAGACCAGGGCGGAAACGCCGGGGTCAACCGAAATCAGGTCTATCTCGCCGTAGCGGGTGCGGGCGTTTCGGGTGATGATCAGGTGTCCGAGCGCCTCCAGGTGACGCCCCGCGATCGCTTCCCCGGCCGCCCCGATCCGTCGGCGTGGGTCTGTCGTCGTCGTGCGTTTCGTCGCGCCTTTCGTTTGCATCGACCGATCCTGACGAGCGCTTTGGCCGATTTCCAAGACCGTGCGAAGTTGACTCCGATCTGGCTCAAAGTCGGCGCAATCGGCTTCACATCGGTGCGCTTTTGCCGCCTACGTTCTATCCATGCCGGCAACCGCCCACACCTTTGCTCTCGCCGGAATCGAGGCGAGCGCGGTGATCGCCGAGGTCGATGTCCATCTCGGCCTTCCCGCCTTCACGGTGGTCGGATTGCCCGACGCGGCGGTTCGCGAATCGCGCGAGCGGGTTCGCGCCGCGATTGTCAACTCCGGCTTTGAGTTTCCGCTCAAGCGAATCACCGCCAACCTCGCTCCGGCCGATCTTCGCAAGGCTGGACCGGGCTTTGATCTTGCGATTGCCGCCGCCCTACTCGGCGCTTGCGACCGAATCCCGCCTCGTTTCCTCGCCCGACACTGGCTGGCCGGGGAGCTGGCGCTCGACGGCACGATCCGTCCGATCTGCGGTGCCCTGGCAATGGCCGAATGCGCCAAGCAGGCTGGCGCCGATGCACTCGTGGTTCCCCGCCAAAACGTCGGCGAGGCTGGGCTGGTCGGGGGCCTCGAGGTAATCGGGCTCGATTCGTTGACCCAGCTTTGTGAGCTAGCGCTCGGCAATCACACGGCGCAAGCGCCCAATCAGGAGGTTGGCGGCGACAGGATCACGAACGGGAACGGGAACGGGAACGGCAACGGACGGTGGAGCGAAAACGGTTCCGCGGAGCCGTTTCGCTCGCTCCCCGACCTGGCGGTTTTGCGCGGCCAGCCGTGGGTGCGCAGCGCCCTCGAGGTTGCGGCGGCGGGCGGCCACAGCATCTTGATCGTCGGGCCGCCGGGCGCTGGCAAGTCGCTGGCGGTCCGCTGCCTGCCGGGGCTGATGCCGCCGCTGGCCGCCGAGGAGGCGATCGAGGTGGCGAGGATCGCCGGTGCTACAGGCAGGTCGGTCCCGCCGGGTGGACCGAAGGTTCGTCCCTACCGAGCGCCGCACCACACGATCTCAGCAGCCGGGCTGGTTGGCGGCGGCAACCCGCTGCGCCCGGGCGAGGTAACGCTGGCCCATCGCGGCGTCCTCTTTTTGGATGAGCTACCGGAGTTCTCGCGCTCCGCCTTGGAGGCGCTGCGGGGTCCGCTTGAAGACGGCGAGGTCAGCGTTCGGCGGCTCCGCTACTGCCAGACCCTGCCGGCTCGCTTCATGCTCGCGGCCGCCGCCAACCCCTGTCCGTGCGGTCGCGGCTCGGCCGCGCCAAGGTGCACCTGCACCCCGGACGCGATTGCCCGCTACGGCGCCAAGCTGAGTGGCGCATTGGCCGACCGGATCGATCTGTTGGTCGAGGTCGAGCAGCCGAGTTCGGCCGCGATGGCGGGCGATGAGGGTGAGAGCAGCGAGGCGGTCCGCCAGCGCGTTATCGCGGCCCGCCGTCGCCAGTCCGATCGCCTCGGAGCCGGACGCTGCAACGCCGACATGGACCCGGGTGAGGTCCGTCGTCACTCCGAACTCGACCGCGCGGCCGCCCGGACGTTGGCCCGTGGACACGAGCGCCTCGGACTCAGCGCCCGCGGCTGGGAGCGAGCACTTCGGGTAGCACGAACGATCGCCGACCTCGAGGGCCGCGACTCGGTCGGTTGCGAGCAGGTCGCCGCCGCGCTCAGCTTCCGAGCCCGGGAGCAGCGATGATCGACGCCTGCGATCGCTGCCTGGCCAGGGCGGCCTTAATCGAGCGGCTGGCTGCTCGAATCGAGCGGATCAACTCGAGTCGCCGCGGTTTGCGAAGCGACGAGTTGCTCGCGCTCGACGACGCCTCGCTGTGCGCGGCCCTATTCGGTGGCGAGGCGGCGCCACAGGTCGCGGGCGAGCCAAAAGCCGCGCTCGAACAGGTGCCACGGGTCCGCGC
>JAHEXU010000115.1 GCA_023251975.1 bacterium
ATACGGGTTCCATTCTGCCGAGGCGCTGATCGCAATGATCTATCTGTGCTGCGGGGGAATTGAGGTGGCTCTGCCGGGCCGGGCGCCTTGATTTCCACCCCCAATCGGCGAGGAGAACCGCACATCCGTGATTGGGCCGCGCTGGTTGACGGCAACAACCACCAGATCAACCGGATCAAGGCGGAGGCGAAGGCACGCGGGGTTTCGATCTCGATTGTCTGCGACTTCATCCATCTGCTCGAGTACGTCTGGAAGGCGGCTTGGAGCTTTCACACCGAGGGCGACCCCGCAGCCGAGCTGTGGGTCCGTCGCCACGCCAAAGCGATTCTCGAGGGCAAGGCAACGGCGGTGGCCGGGGCGATCCGACGCGAAGCGACCAAGGGCGCGCTTGAACCCTCCGCGCGGGTGGGCGCCGATGCCTGCGCCAAGTACCTGACCAACAAGCGCGACTACCTCGATTACCCGAGTGCCCTCGAAGCCGGTCTGCCGATCGCGACCGGGGTTATCGAAGGCGCCTGTCGTCATCTCGTCAAGGATCGAATGGACATCACCGGTGCCCGCTGGAGCCTTGCGGGAGCGGAGGCGATCCTCAAGCTCAGGGCGATTCGTTGCAACGGCGACTTTGACGAGTACTGGCGTTGGCACCTCGATCAAGAGCAGCGGCGCGTTCATTGCTCGGGCTACGCGGGCGGCGTAATTCCGGTGGCTGAGTGAGTCCCTCCAGGGGAGCCGCACCCAACTCACCTTCACCGACCAACCCCTGCATGCAAGGCTCGGCCAGGCAGTCCTCGATGATGAACAGAAGGCCCTCGATCAGCTTGGCGGGAAAGCCCGTGGCGGCGGCGATCACCGCCTCGGTCCGCTCCTGCAGCGCCCGGGCCTTACCAGCCAAAACCGCGCGGACCAGGTCATCGCGGCCGCCAACGTGGTCGTACAGGGCTTGGCGGCGCACCCCGGAGAGCTTGGCTACATCACTCATCGTGAAGCGCCCCGGGCCGTAGTGCTCGATCGAGGCCTCGGCGGCGCGGACGGAGGATCCGCCGCAGCGGCTCGCCCTCTGTTTCGGCGGGCGCCATCAGGTGGCTCGCGGGCTCGGCGCGGGCTCGTTTGCGGGCCAACGGCTGCTCGCGTAGAGCAGGCCGCAGCCGCCGATCAACGAACCCGAGTGGACCGCCACCCACTGGATCGAGCGAAATGCGTTGGGGAACCAAAGGAAGTTCGCGGTCGACCAACCGACGACCAGCAACAGGTAACCCGCCCAGATCGTCGGCGTCTGAGCGAGCATCGAACTCCGGGGCACCACCAGCGCCGCCCTTGGCGCGGCCGCCGCTCCCGACTACGGCCCGATCCGCGCCCGCTCGTGGAGGGCGCTCCATCCCACCTCGCTGCGGATCTCAAACGCAGCGCCGAAGACAATTGACTCGGCGGGAAGCGACCCAAATATTGGCCTCAACTTCGACCCGATCCCACAAACCAATCCGCTTGCCACCGCCGACCCGTGCAAGACGATCAACGACACCGACCCGACCGGCTCGGCGATCTACCGGCGCCGGTTTAGGCCGTTCACGATGCTCGGCCTGCCAACCATCCGAGCGACGATCGCGACCTCCGGCAGCGGAGCCCAGATCGCCGGGCGACTGTGGGATGTCTCCCCCGGCGGGCACGGTGCGTCTGGTCGACCGGGGGGTTTACCGCCTCAGCGACAATCAAAGCGGCCCGATCACCTTCCAGCTCAACGGCAACGGCTACCGATTCGCCGCCGGGCACACCGTCAAGCTTGAGCTGGCGCCAAGCGACGCCCCCCAATTCCAAGCCTCGAACAGCCCATTTACCGTTTCGGTCTCAAAGCTCGAAGTGGAGATTCCAACGGTCTCCCAAGACTGTACAGCGGCGATCCGGGGCAGTTTCCGGCGGGATGTCCTCAGCGGCACCCCCGACGCCGACGCCTATCGCGCCCGCCAGGGCCCTGATCGACTTCGCGGCGCCAAGGGCCCCGACTGCCTCTTTGGCCAAAGCGGCGGCGACAAGATCCGAGGCGGTGCTGGCCGAGATCTCATCCGCGGCGGCTCGGGGCACGATCAACTCAACAGCCGCGACGGTTACGCCGACAAGGTCCACTGCGCAGCGGTCACGACCTCGCGATCATCGACCGCACCGACTCGGTCGGGGGCTGCGAATGGGTCCGTGGCGAGGCGACAAGCGCCAAGCTACCGGGCGCCGGGCGCCCGATCGCTCGCGCACAGCCCCCCGCCGGCGAGACCCTGCGCGGCGGGTCCGGCTGACGACACCGCGCCCGCCAGCTCGGCTCGGGCTAAACCTCGATCCACCGAATCGTCGGGCTGCGATCCCCGACTTGCTCGATCGGCTGATCACCGACGGTTCGGTCGGCTCGCCTCAAGCAGCGCGGCAGAGGACCGAACTCATATCAGTTCGCAGTCAGCGAGCCGGATGCGCCAGAAGTCGACCGCGATCAGGCTCGCCGCAGGACACGGTGATTGCATTGCCGACGAGAACCGACCGCAGCGGTCGGGTCCCGCAGCGCTTGGGGTCGCGGATATGGACCTCCGGCGGCGCCAGTGCGAGGCCGTACGCCGGATGCCGAGCGGCGAGCGCACCTCGACATCGCCCCAGATCAACTTTGTCGCGGCGGCGATCGGGGCGAGCGGTTCGCCGCTGTCGCGACGCATCTGATCCACGGGCTTGACGCGAGCTGGCGCGCCTGGCGCCGGCACCCGCCGCGCTGCCCGCAACAAGCAGTTCCCCGATCTCGGTCAGCGGCGGCCAGCCCCCCCTACACCAGCACCCGTTCGAGCCGGGCCGGGACGTGCTTGTGCCACGGGGTCGCCGCGAACTCATCGCGCCATTCCGAGGAGGTGAGCGAGTTTGGGGCGACCCCGGTCGCGACGGGCTCGCCGTCGGCACCGCTGTATTCGAGCCCGTACCCGTTCGGTAGCGAGACATGACCGGCCTGCATCGCCTCGCTGATCTCGACGGCGGTCTCGGCGCTACCCGCGGCGGTCGTGATCAGCACCCGATCGGCCTCACCGAGGCCGAGCCTCACCGCGTCGGCGGGGCTGAGGCGCAGCGCCCCCTCGCGGTCGCGCTTTCGCCACTCGGGATTGCGATAGATGTCGTTGGCCGTGTAGGAGCGACGCTCTCCAGCCGAGAGGACGAACGGAAACTCGTCGCTGGTCCAGCCGGGTTCGGCTTCGGCGAGGCGCTCGAGCCCCTCAAGCATCTCGACGATCTCAAGGTTGAGGCGCCCGTCCGGCGTTTTGACGAGCTCGAAGTCCTCCTCGTATTCATGCTTCGTGAAGACGACGCCGGGCGCGCCCGCGGACAGGATCGCCTCGAACAGCGCATTGCCGTCGGGGTGGCCTGCCCGCTGCATCTGGGTCGGGTAGGTGAAAGCACATCGCTGGGCGAGCCCCCAGAGGGCCGCGGCGCCCCGCAGCCCCTTGGGTAGTGATGGCCCGAGCGTCTCGTAGAGCACGAACGGCGCCAGCTTCGCAATCATCGGGTCGGCGCCGATCGCCTCGCCGAAGGCAGCCGCGTAGTCGCCGAGCCCATGCTCGGCAGCCTCGCGAAGCGGCTCCAGCGCCGCCTCCTCGATCACCCCGAGTTCGCGGACCAGGCGGGCATGGATTTCCGGCTCGGGCAGCGTTCCCGGGAGCGGCTCGAGCAGCGCCTCGCGCAGGTGGAACGTGTTCTCGGGGAACTCGAGGTTGAAGAAGGTCGCCTCGGGCTTCTCAAATTGCGAGGCGGCGGGGAGCACGTAGTCGGCGAGTCGCGCCGTCTCGGTCATCGTCACATCGATCACGACGAGATGCTCGAGCGCACCGAGCGCCTCAGCCATCCGCCCCGACTCGGCCAGCGAGTGCGCCGGGTTGGCGCTCTCGACGAGCAGGCCGCGAAAGCGCTTCGGATGGTCGGTCAGGATCTCGTCAGCGATCACGTTGCACGGCATTAGGCTGCCGATAATCGGCGCCCCGGTGACCGGAGTACGGGCGACCTTGGGGCTGCCAAAGAGCGGCGCGAACCAGGAATGGGCGTGCTGGGTACCCTTGCGGCCGAAGTTACCGGTCAGCACCCAGAGCAGCTTGTTGAGGTAGGAGTTTAGGGTCGAGTTGGGCGCCTGCTGGACCCCGAGGTCCTCGAAGACGCCGACGCTCGCGGCGCTACCAATCCGCCGCACCGCGGCGCGGATCAGTTCGGCGTCGACGCCGCAGCGGGCCGCGTAATCGTCGCTGTCAACGGCCTCAAGTGCCGCGATCAGCCGCACCGGGACGTTGACGTGCTCGACGATGAAGCGATCGTCGAGCAGCTTCTCCTGAACCAGGGTCGCCGCCATCGCCGCGAGGCACCAAGCGTCGGTCCCGGGCCGGACCTGGAGGTGAAAGTCGGCCATCTTCGCGGTCTCGCTCGCGACCGGGTCGAGGACGATCATCGCCCGCCCCGGGTCGGCGACGATCTCACGCAGGACGACACGGGCACGCGGAAAGCTCTGCGACATCCAAGGGTTCTTGCCAACGAAGACGGCGACCTCGGAGTGCTCGAACTCGCCACGGGTGTGGGCGCCCGAGATCTGCGAGTCGACCCATCCCTCGCCGGTCTTCTCCTGGGCGAGCGCGTTCGAACGGTGCCGGGCGCCAAGTGCCCTCAAGAAGGCCGAGCTGTAGGCGCCGCCGAGGTGATTGCCCTGGCCGCCGCCGCCGTAGTAAAAGATCGACTCGCCGCCGTGCTCGTCGGCGAGTCGCCTAAAGCCCGCCGCAACCTCGCGGATCGCCGTCTCCCAGTCGATCTCCTCGTAGCTACCGTCGGGCCGCCGACGCATCGGGCTGGTCAGCCGGTGCGGCCCGTTCTGGTAGAGGTCGAGCCGGAACGCCTTATTACAGGTGTAGCCGCGCGAGGAGTGGTGGGCCTTGTCGCCGCGGATCTTCGCCAAGCTCCGGCCTTCGAGCGAGACCTCGATCCCGCAGTTGCACTCGCAGAGGATGCAGGCGCTCGAGCGCCACTCGGCGCCCGCATTGATCGCGATCGTCGGCTCACTACTCATCGGTTCCCTCGTTTTGGTTGCTGGATTGGTCGATCTCGCGCTCGGCGAGCGCACGAAGCTCGGTACAAACGGCGTCGTAATGGGCGACATTGCGGCGCGCCCGGGCGAGGATCAGCGCCCCCTCGATGCCGGCAATCAAGGTCGCAGCGAGCGGTACGGCGCGGTCAGCGGATACGCCGGCGCCCGCGAAGATCTCTGCGAACCGCTCCTCCCAGGCCGCGAACGCCGCCGCGGCCGCCTCGCCGACCGGCGTTCCGACGCTCGAGGCTTCAACCGCAACGGCAACGACCGGGCAACCGGCGTTGAGGTCACCGGCGACCAGCGCCTCCCGGTAGGTCGCCACGACCCGGTCGATCATCTCGAGCGGATCGGCATCGGGGGCAATCAGCGACTCGACGTAGCGCCCGGCGAACCGCGTCGCAGCGGCGAGCAACTCTTCGCGCCCGCCGGGAAAGTGGTGGTAGATCGAACCGCGCGGCGCCCCGCTATGGGCGAGCACGTCGTCGATGCTCGTCGCCCGCGCCCCGCGCTCACGAACGAGCAGCGCCGCGCTCGCGACCATCCGATCTCGCGTCTCCATCCTATGTACTATGTCATAAGGTTGTAGCGGAGCGAGTCCCGGGCTTGAGAAATCGTCCCGAGTTCGACGGCGGCCGCCGCGGCGTTGGTCGTCGGTCGGGGCGGGTCGCGGTCGAACCCCGAACTCGGTCGGTTGGCGACACGAGACGAGGCCATGCCAGCGCTCGGCGCACCGCCAGATCACCGGTCGAGGCCGTCGAAGTGCAAGACTGCGCCGGTCGAGGCCGATCGCGCGTTGATCGGCCACGGGGCCGAGCCTGACCGCGAATCGCTCGCGGCTGGCGCCGCCGCAGCCGATCTCATCCGCTCCGGCGCCTACGTGACCGACCACCCGAGACGGAGTGTGCAGGTTTTGGACAGGTCGCTGGTTCGGAGTTGGCGCGGCAGAAGGCGCGCACGGCGGCGTTAAACTCGGCGGGGCGCTCAATGTTGCAGTCGTGACCAGCGCCCGCGATCAGCGTCAGCTCGGCGTCGGGGATCGCCGCGGCGAATTGCTCGGCGATGCTGAGAGGCGAGCGCACGTCGGCATCGCCCCAGATCAGCTTCGTCGGGACGGCGATCCGGCCGAGCAGTTCGCGGGTGTCCGCCCAGGCGTGATCGAGCAGGCCACGCAGCGTGCGCGGGCGCACCTCGGCTTCCATCCGCGACGCCAGGTCCGCGTACTCGGCTGGCGGCTCGCTGGCGAACCCGCCGGGAAGCCCGGTCTTGAGCTGCGACGAGCTGAGCGCCGCCTCGACCAGCGCGATCCGTGATTCGACCTCCTGTTTGGTCAAGGAGCCCGCCCAGCCCGCGTAGGTATCGCAGAGGATCAGCGTCGCGACCACCTCGGGGTAATGGCGGTAGAGTTCCTGGGCGAGCACGCCGCCCCAAGAGAGTCCGCAGACGTGGGCCGGACCGGCCCCGATCCGGTCGATCAGTGCCGCTGCAGCAGCCGCGTAGTCGGCAAAGCCCAGCCCCTCGTCGGGCAGATCCGAGGAGCGTCCGGCGCCGGGCTCATCCCAGGCGATCACCGTGAACTCATCGGCGAGGCCATCAAGTTGCGGCTTCCAGCTGAGCGCACTGCAGGCCGCTCCGTGCAACAACAGGATCGGCGGGCCCTCCCCGGCGCGGTCGTAGCCGATCTCGAGCCCGTCGACTTGAATGGTCGGCATCCGCTCAGCCGCTGGGCGCCCGGGCCGGTTTGCCGTCAGGGTCGTCGCCGGGCAGGCGATTGAACGCCTTGACGTACACCGAAACCGAGACGATCTCGGACACCACCGTCGCGTTGCAAGCGATCCGCGGTCCCCCGATATTGGTCTGGGCGGCTGACATCAGGTTGCTCTCGTAGCTCGTTTGCGTTAGTCGCTTTAGCATACGCCGTCGGAACCGAGGGAGGACCGGCCAGTTTGGGCTCGCCGCGGATCGGTTTGCGTCGTCCCCTCGGCGTTCGAGCGCTTCGCGCTCCGCCACGGTCTCGACGGGCCTGCGATCGCGGCGCGCAGCGCGCGGTTTCAACGTTCCACCAGACCGCCCAGAAGCGAACCGCTCACGCGCGTCATCGGGGATGATCCCATCGACCCCTGCGGATCGCCTTCTGTGTCGCCGGAGATCAGAATGCCGGCGCTCCGGCCAGGCGCCAAATCGCCTCGTCGAGCGGACGAGCGTGCAGAAACCCCGCTTGGGGCGGTGAATTGCACGTTCGATCCGCTCGATCGCCGCTCAGCTGGGCTTTACCGAACCGAGCGGATGAATCTGTTCGGGGTCGATAGGTGACGCCCCGCGGGTGGTGCGCCAGGGGTTGGCGCGAATCGGCTGGCGGCGCCGGGATGGGGCGGATTCGCCGGTCGGTTCGGTGTATCGAGGCTCAGCCAGGATGCCCAGCGCGGACACCCAATCAAAGCCGCTACCGGCCCTGGTCAGAGAACAACCGCCGCCTGCGCGAGGCTGCTCCGCGAGCTTGAAACGCTCTCGCTACAGGCCGCAGCGAAGGCCGAGGGGTGAGGGGAGAAATAGGCCTGGAGAATCGCGGAAAGGAAGTTCGGGCAATCCGTCAGATGCACACCTCGGTGGGCCGACCGGCTGCTCAGATCAGCTTCCGAAACTCATCGCGACTGATCTCGGCAGACTTCAGAATCCGGTTCAGGGTGCCTGGCCGAAGCTCCTTGTGGCGCGGCACCACGACAGTAGGCTCGAAGTCGGGGTGCTCAAGCGCGTAGTGGCTGCCCTTGGTGCGATGCACCCGCCAGCCTTTGCGTTCGAGGGCTTTGATCGCCTGGTCGCCGGAGACGCCGCGCGGGAGCCGTTCACTCACGCCGGAATCGGAAAGTTACGACGCACGATGCCGAGCGGCACTTCTTTGCCCCGCTCCCGCATGCTCTCGACGTAAAGTGCAATAGCCTCCTGCGCGTTGGCCGTCGCCTCCTCCAAGGTTCGGCCTTGGGTGACCATGCCCGGCAGATCGGGCGAATACACGGTGAATCCGCCCTCTGCTTGGGGCTCGAAGACGACCTCGACCTTGGCTGACTTGCTCATACCCCGATTCTAGGCCCCGAGCTCCGGCGGCGCCACGGGGCTCTGGGCCTGCCGCCTACGATGCTCTTTTTGCCAGGCGCTCCTACCATGGCTAGGACGGCCGCGACGAACTGGTCCAGGTCGGGCCGATCCTTCGGCGTAGCCTACCTTGAAAGCAGGCGTGATCGAGCAGGCCACGCAGCGTGCGCGGGCGCACTTCGGCCTCCATCCGCGACGCCAGGTCGGCGTACTCGGCTGGCGGCTCTCTGGCGAACCCGCCGGGAAGCCCGGTCTCAAGCTGCGACGAGCTGAGCGCCGCCTCGACCAGCGCGATCGTGATTCGACTTCCTGTTTGGTCAAGGAGCCCGCCCAGCCCGCGTAGGTACCGCAGAGGATCAGCGTCGCGACCACCTCGGGGTAATGGCGGTAGAGCTGCTGGGCGAGCACGCCGCCCCAAGAGAGCCCGCGAACGTGGGCCGGACCGGCCCCGATCCGGTCGATCAGTGCCGCCGCAGCAGCCGCGTAGTCGGCAAAGCCCAGCCCCTCGTCCGGCAGATCCGAGGAGCGTCCGGCGCCGGGCTCATCCCAGGCGATCACCGTGAACTCATCGGCGAGGAGAACCTCAAGTTGCGGCTTCCAGATGAGCGCACTGCAGGCCGATCCGTGCAAGAACAGGATCGGTGGGCCCTCCCCGGCGCGGTCGTAGCCGATCTCGAGCCCGTCGACTTGAATGGTCGGCATCCGCTCAGCCGCTGGGCGCCCGGGCCGGTTTGCCGTCAGGGTCGTCGCCGGGCAGGCGATTGAACGCCTTGACGTACACCGAAACCGAGACGATCTTGGACAGCACCGTCGCGTTGCAAGCGATCCGCGGTCCCCCGATATTGGTCTGGGCGGCTGACATCAGGATCAGGTTGCTCTCGTAACTCGTTCGCGTTCCTCGCTTGAGCCTACGCCGTCGGGACCGACTGGAGGACCGGCCAGTTTGGGCTCGCCGCGGATCGGTTTACCGTCGTCCCCTCTCGGCGTTCGAGGGCTTCGCACTCAGCCACGGTCTCGGCGGGACCTGCGATCGCGGCGCGCTGAGCGCGATTTCAACCTTCCACCAGGCCGCCCCAGAAGCGGACCCACTCGCGCTCGTGCCCGATTCCAGCGTCCAGCGCGAGCAGCATCCCTTCCGCGGCGTGATCCGCGAGGTTCCTCGACAGTTCCTCGTATTCAGCCAGCCGCGCCTTGTGCGCCTCGAGCTGGAGACCCGCCAGCGGGGTCGGCTCGGCGCCGAGGAAGAGCTGGAGCAGGCCAACGTCGCGGAGTTCTGTGAATCCACTCGTCGGCTCGTCAAGCCACTCCCGAAGCGCTTTTCGGCCCTGCCTGGTGATCTGAAAACGACGCCGACGACGGCCGGATTCCTCGCGGTCCTCGCTGAGCAGTCCCAACTTCGCCAGCCGCTCGGGCTCGGTATAGACCTGATCATGGCGCAGAGCCCAAAGGCCTGACATCGACGCCGCCATCCCCTTCAGCTCATACGGGGTCGCCCGTCCGGCCTGCTGGATCAGACCGAGCACGAGGTAGGAGAGCGGTGGCAGCTCGCGCGGCACTTGACAAGGTTATAAACCCACGGTAGTTTTAAGACCGTTATATTTCTACGATAGGAAAGAGATCATGCAGAGCAAGTCCGCAGATGCCAAGGACCAGCCAGCCACGGAGCACGGGCGGCTCGGTTACAGCTCGCTTCGAGACGAGGTCGTCGCCGAAGGCCTCGAGGTCGACGGGAACCTGCCTTCGTGGCTCGCGGGCACCCTGTTGCGCAACGGCCCAGCGCTGTTCGAGGACTCCGAGCGCAGTGTCCAGCACTGGTTCGACGGCCAGGCGATGCTGCATCGCTTCACGATCCGGGAGGGCCGGATCGGTTACGCGAACCGATTCCTGCGCACCAAGGCCCACCAGGCGATGAACGAAGGTCGGCTCGCCTACCACGAGTTCGCCACCGATCCCTGCCGATCGATCTTCAGGCGCCTGATGACCGCGTTCGACCCCGGGATCACCGACAACGCGTCGGTCAGCGTCGCAAAGCTCGGCGATCGCTACTACGCCATGACCGAAGCGCCGATGGCGGTCCAGTTCGATCCCGAGACGCTTCAGACGCTCGGCTACGGGCCGCGGGTCCCGGGCGCCTTTGCCACCGCCCACCCCCATCACGAGCCCGATACCGGCGCTCTGATCAATGTCGCGACACGCTTCGGTCCCCGCAACGCCTACCGGTTCTTCCGCCAGGCCCCGGGAACCAAGCCGACGGTCCTGTGGTCGAAGCGAGTCGCCAAGCCCGGGTACGTGCACTCCTTCGCGATGAGCCGCCGCTACATCGCGCACACCGAGTTCCCCTTCGTAGTCAATCCGATCGAGATCCCGCTGAAGGGCAAGCCTTTCATCGAGAACTTCCGCTGGGAGCCCGAACGCGGGACGCGGATCTTCGTCTGGGATCGCCGGACCGGCGAGAGCGCCGGGATCTTCGAGGGCGAGGCGGGCTTCGCGTTCCATCACGTCGGGGCCTGGGATGACGGCGACACCCTCTGCTTCGAATACGTCGAGCACGGCACGCCCCAGGTGATCGATGACCTGTATCTGTCGAAGCTTCGCGCCGGCGATGGCGCGGCCGGGTCGTCCCGTCCGCAGCCACGGCTGAAGCGGGTGCAACTCGACCTCCGGCGCGGTGCCCTCAGGAGCGAGTACCGCAGCGATCAGAGCCTGGAGCTCCCGCGTATTGACGACCGCCGCTACCTAGAGCGCTATCGCTTCGTCTACGGGATCGCCACCGTTCCGGGCGGCGCCTACGACGGGACCGAGGCGCTGGTCAAGATCGACACGTCAACCGGCGACGCCGTCCAATGGAGCGAGCCCGCCTGCTCGCCGGGCGAGCCGGTGTTCGTCGCGGACCCCGGTGAAGACCGCGAGGACGCGGGCGCCATATTGAGCGTGGTCTTGGACAACCTGCAGCGCCGGTCCTTCCTGGTGGTGCTTGACGCTGAAACGATGCAGGAGCGCGCTCGCGCCTACGCGCCGCATGTGATCCCGCACGGTATCCACGGGGCGTTCTACGGCCGCGCATAGGTAATAGGTGAGCCAGCCTGGATCCTCCGCCATCCGGGGGAGGGGCTGCGCCATGCTCCGGGGAGCAGGTCGCTCCACGCTCGCTCCAGGGGGTCCTGCGTTGGACCTTGTCATGGAGCGCATGGAATCGTCTTTCGGGATCGGCCTTGGCCGCTCGGCCTCGATCTTGCAGCAAGCTCGTAGTTCACCCCGTTTTCACTCATCACAGCACGCTCCGCCCTCGCCGCCGCCATCGCCGTCGCTGCGGAGCCCACCCGAGCCCCTCCCCAACCCAACCCCAGCCCGATCGCAGCCTTTCCGGGCAGGCTAACGCCGCGGGGCACGCCCTAGCCGTAGTTCAGACGCCGGACTCGTCGTCAGGCAACGATCGGCGCAGGCAGCGCCTGCAGCCGCTCGAACGCAGCGACCAGATGCTCATACCAAACGCCCCGCGAATTGAAGGGATCGCGACCCCGGCGGTGAACCCGAGGTCATGGACCCAAGAGCAAAGCCCTTCCCTGAGGGAACAATTGACCGGATGAACGAACTGTTGAA
>JAHEXU010000116.1 GCA_023251975.1 bacterium
ATATGAGCCGGGGGCGGTCTCGGAGTTGCGCCGTCCAAAGCCGTCGTAGCCGTAGCTGGTGGTGTAGCCGCGGCCGTCGGTTGCGGCGGCGAGGTTTTGGTCGGGCAGGTAGGCGTAGGTATGGGTGATTGGGGCGGCGGTGAAGCCCGAGGGCCAGCGCTGACACGAGGCGGCTTCCTGCGCGGGTTCGGGTCGATGGGCGCTACTGGGCTCGAACCAGTGACCTCCAGCTTGTCGAGCTGGCGCTCTCCCAACTGAGCTAAGCGCCCGGAGCCCGAGAATCTAGCAAGCCTGCCCCCGACCGGCCGACCACCCGTCCAGGTGGCGGCACCACGAACGGGCCGCATCCGAGCGGATTCGGCTCCGCGATGCGGACCTGCGCAACCTCTGGGGCGCCGCAGTGTTAAGAATCAGTGAGCGAGGCCGATAGACCTCGTAGACACCGACGATGATTCGGATTTAGACGGACCGACGGGCCGGCGCCAAGACTCGCCGGCGGCACGTCCTCTCGGAAGCCAGGGCCCTTCAGTGGGCCCTTTTCCGTTCTCGGCGGATTGCCGAATACCCCTACCGGGTATATTTGTGAGATCACTGCGCTCGCACCGGCCAAGGCCGAGATCGACCTCGAGATCGACGGGATGACCTGCGCCGGATGCGTCGCCCGGGTCGAGAAGGGCCTCGCTGCCCTCGACGGGGTCGAGGAGGCGACGGTCAACTTCGCGCTCCACCGCGCCCATGTCAGCTACGACTCGGCGCTGACCGGGCCCGCGGAGCTGGCGGCGGCGGTCGGACGCGGCGGCTATCAGGCACGGCCGCTTCGCGCCAACGAAGCGACCGATCGGGTCGATCACCCCACGACGAGCCGGTGGCGGGTCCTCGCGGCGGCGCTGCTAACGGCGCCGGTCGCGCTCGGCTCGATGGGGTCGGAGCTGCTCGGCTCCTCCTCAGGGCTGCTCGACCTCCTCTCCAACCGATGGTTCGCGCTCGCCCTGATCACCCCGGTATTCGCGGTGATCGCAGCGCCGCTCCATCGGGCCGGCTGGCCAGCCTTGGCGCGCCGCGCGCCGGAGATGAACTCGCTGATCGCGCTTGGCTGCACCGCCGCGTTCACCTACAGCGCCTTCGTCACGATCGCGGGCGATGCCCTGGCGCCCGATCTGCGCCAGGTCTATTTCGAGGCGGTCGGGGTGATCATCACCTTGGTCTTGCTTGGTCGCGCCCTCGAAGAACGGGCGCGGGCCGGGACCGGCGCGGCGATCCGATCGCTGATCAATCTCGAAGCCAAGACGGCGCGGGTCGAACGGGACGATCGCGAGGTCGAGATCCCGATCGACGAGGTCACGGTCGGGGCGCTGGTGAGGGTTCGACCAGGCGAGACGATCCCGGTTGACGGGATCGTCGAAAGCGGCCGCTCCAGTGTCGACGAGTCAATGCTGAGCGGCGAGCCGACCCCGGTTGCCAAGGAGCCCGGCGACTCGGTGGTCGGGGCCACGATCAACCAGCGAGGAGCCTTGCTGGTACGCGCAACCGCAATCGGCAGCGCCACCGTGCTGGCTCGGATCGTCCGCATGCTGCGCGCCGCGCAAGCCTCGAAGCCGCCGATCCAACGCCTCGTCGACCGAGTCTGCGCCGTCTTCGTACCCGCCGTAATGGCGATCGCGGCGACCACCTTCGTGCTCTGGCTGACCCTCGGAGATTCACCCCGCGCGACCAACGCGCTGCTCGCGGCGGTGGCCGTGTTGATCATCGCCTGCCCCTGCGCACTCGGGCTCGCGACCCCGCTCTCGGTGATCGCGGCAACCGGCAGCGGGGCGCGAAACGGCCTCCTGGTGCGATCGGCCGAGGCCTTGCAGGCAGCCGAGGCGATCGACCTGGTGATCTTCGACAAGACCGGAACAATCACGACCGGGCGACCGTCGGTAACCGAGGTGGTGGGACTCGGCGAGGTCGGCGAAGCGGAGATTCTGCGGACCGCGGCCGCCGTTGAGGCGCTCTCCGAACACCCGCTGGCCGACGCGATCGTGGCGGCGGCGAGCGGCGATGGCCGAGCGGACACCGTCGACTTCAAATCGCTTACCGGGTCCGGGGTTCGGGGCTTGGTCGGCGCTCGCGAGGTGCTGGTCGGGAACCGTCGCCTGTTGATCGAGGCCGGGGTCGATTGCGCGGAACTCGATCCGATCGCGGCTCGCCTTGAAGCGGAGGCAAAGACGGCGGTTCTGGTCGCGGCGGACGGTCGCGCGCTCGGCGTGATTGCGGTTGCCGACGCGGTTCGTCCCGACGCCGCAGCCGCGATCGCGACCCTCAGACAACGCGGGCTCGAGGTCGTGATGCTAAGCGGCGACAACCGCCGCACCTGCGAGGCGATCGCGGCCGAGGCCGGAATCGATCGGGTGATCGCGGAGCTCTTGCCCGACGGAAAGGTCGCCGAGGTGACCCGCCTGCAGGCCTCCGGACGGCGGGTCGCGATGGTCGGCGACGGAATCAACGATGCTCCGGCGCTGGCGATCGCGGACCTCGGGATCGCGCTCGGCAGCGGCACCGACATCGCCGCCGAGGCAGCCGATATCACCCTGATCGCGCCGCGCCTCGACGGGGTCGCCAAGGCGCTGTCGCTGAGCCGCGCAACGATGCGAAACCTCCGCACCAACCTCGGCTTCGCCTTCGCCTACAACCTGATCGCGATTCCGCTCGCCGCCGGCGCGCTCTACCCCAGCTTCGGCCTCCGGCTTAACCCGATGATCGCCGCGGCAGCGATGGCGCTGAGCTCGCTCTCGGTCTCGCTGAACGCGAACCGGCTGCGAACCTGGCGAGCGGATTGACCGGCCGCCGAGCTCATCGCCCCAGCAGCCGCCCAACCGCTCCCATCAGCTCCGCGACCTCATCCTCGCTGGCGGACCCGCCACCCCCACTCAGGCAGCGCCGAACGTGCGTATCGAGCAGCCCCAGGGCGATCTTGTCAAGCGCCGCCTGGACCGCCGAAATCTGGGTGACGACATCGATGCAATAGCGATCCTCGCCAACCATCCGAGCAATCCCCTCGACCTGGCCGCGGGCCCGCCCGAGCCGCGCCAAAAGCTGCTGCTTGTCCGCCGAGTAGCCCGGTTGCGCCATTACCGACACGATACCCCTCCCCGGTACCGGCGATCGGCCACCCACCCCAAGGCGCCTGCCGGAGTCGAACCGGCGTAGACGGCTTTGCAGGCCGCTGCGTAACCACTCCGCCAAGGCGCCAGGCAGGAACTGGAGTCTCGAAGGCTAGCGGCAGCCGCGGCTGCGATCGGATTCGGGTTGCCGGGCGCCCTTGCACGGTCGGAGCGATCGCCCCGACTCGCCCGTTGCGGTTGGCAATCGAAGTTGCGACAATCGGGCGGCAAGAAATGCACCCCGGCGGCGCCATCGACCCAGGCACGAAACGCCCACTCCGCCGCAACGACGCGCGCCCCCGCAGCGCGATGACGCTCCCGATCCTAACCACCCTGCACCATCCGAGCCGCCAGCGCTGGAGCTCGAGAGTCGAGTCAATCGATCGCGAGTCGAGCTCGCCCGCGGCGCTGATCGCTGAGACGATTCGGCGTGGCCGCAATCGTCCGCTCGTCGTCCTCAACGGCGCCGAGCGGACCGACCAGATCATCGCGACCGGGCTGGCGGCTCGCGGCCGGTCGGCGGTGCTGCTGAGCGACTGCACCTGGAAGCGCCAGGCCGGCCCCGCCGAGGCCGCCGCGTCGCGACTCGCGGCGATCGCGCTTGGTCGCGGCAACACCGACTTCTGTGTTCTCTCCACCCACGAGACCGAGAGCCTGCCCCGGATCTGGGGATTCGACCCCGAGCGGGTCCACCGCACTCCGTTCTGCTTCACCCTCGATCACGAGGATGTCACCGACCCGCCCGCCGGAGCCGGGGTCTTTGCCGGGGGGGATTCGCTGCGCGATTGGCCGACGCTGGCCGCCGCGTTGATCGAGGCTGACGCACCGGCACGAATCGCCTCGCGCGATTTTCCCACCTCCCTCCTCGCCAACCTGCCCGCCGGTTCAAACCCGGGCGCGCTCGAACCGGCCGACTTCGTCGCCTCGCTGCGGGCGGCCGCGGTCGTGGTTGTGGCGCTGCAGCCGGGAATCGAGCGCAGCGCTGGCCAGCAGACCTACCTGAACGCGATGGCGCTCGGAAAGCTCGCGATCGCGACCGACTCTCCCGGCGTCCGCGACCACATCGAGCACGGGGTCAGCGGGATCATCGTTGCGGCGGGCGATCCGGGCGCGCTCGCGGCCGCCATACGAAACGCGCTCGATCCCGACCAAGCCGACGCGATCGCGGCGATTCGGGCCAACGGGCGCCGCGTCGCGCTCGAGCACTACAGCGAGGATCGCTACCTCGACGCGATCCTCGCGGTCGCCGACCGACTGATCGCCAAGCGGACCGACGGCCGGGTCATCCAGGAAAAGGCCGCGAGACTCTCGCCCGGGCGCTAACTAACTCGACCGCCGGGCACCCGAGGGGATGAGGCGAGCGCGCAGGCGGGAGCTGCGTGAGACCCGATCGCGCAGCAGGGTTTGGGCGGCCAGCTTGCCCGGAAGCGCGCAAACGCCGCCGGTCGGATGGGTGCTCGCGCCCGACAGGTAGAGGCCGTCGACCGGGGTTCGGTAGCCGCCAAGGCCAAGCGCCGGCTTCATCGGGCCGAACCGCGACGGAATCGGGTCGACGTGGTAGACGTTGCCCCACGGAGCGTTGAATCGCTTTTCGAGGTCGGGGCCGCCGAGCACCTCGCGGGCAATCTCCAGCGAATCGATTCCCTCGTAGTAGCGCGCGCAATCGCGCAGAACCCGCTCGCCGATCTCGTCGCGAACCTGCTCCCACGCCACCTTCGGGTGAACCGGAATCACCCCCGACCACAGCCAGAAGGTGTCTTGCCCATCCGGTGCCATCGTCGGGTCAACATGGGTTGGCGAGATACAGCAGGAGACCGGCACCGGGTCGGGCCATTCGCCCCGACAGACCGCGTCCCACGCTTGTGATTGCTCGGCCAAGGTGTGCCACGCGACCAGCGCAGCCGCCGGGTCGAGGTCGTCGTCGCGCAGCTCGCTGACGATCGGCATCGAGAGTCGGCCCTTCAGCGCGAGGTTGATCTTCAGCGAGGTCGCCTGTGTCTTGGTCAGGGGAATGTCCCGCGCCCGGGTCAAGAGGTGATCGGGCAGAGCACCCTCGGGGAGCAGGTCGAGCAGCGCGTGCTTGGCGTTGCAGGTCGTCATCACACCTTGACGAGCCCCGATCAACTCGCCGCCGCGCAGACGGACCCCACTGACCCGAGAGCCCCTAACCACGATCTCCTCGACCCGCGCCGAGGTGCGGATCCGACCCCCGTGGCTCTCCAAGCAGCGGGCCAGCGCGCTTGGCAGCTCGCCGGTTCCACCGACCGGCATCGCGTTGCTGACCCGCTGGATTACCCCGAGGTAGATCAACGCAACCGCGGCGGTCATGTCGGCCTCCATCCGCTGGAAGGCGGCCATCGCCGCGAGCGCCCCCTTCGGCAACTCGGTCTCGAACAGCTCGTCGAGGATCTCGGCGTGCGAAGCGGTCATGAAGTGCAGCACCGCCGCCAGCTTGCCGGGCCGCCGCGCGCTCCCGGCGAGGTTCTTGATCAGCTCGTAGGAGAGCGCCCGCGTCGGGTGGCTTCGCATGTAGGTCAGGATCGGCGGCATGATCGAATCGAGCGTGTCGGAGATCTCGCGCCAGGCCCGAGCGTCCTTCGATGAGAACCGCTCAAGCTCGCGCGCGGTCCGCTCACGGTCCTTCCAGATCCCAAGCGAGCTGCCGTCGGGCGCCAGCTGTAGGTGGGCGGGCTCGACCGGAACCTCACACAACCCGAAGGCGGGCAGATTCAGCTCCTCGGCGATCTGCGAAAGGCGGAAAATCCCGGTTAGCTGGATCGCCCCCTCGTTGAAGCGATGCTGGGGTGCCTCGGCCAGGGTCGGGTTGGTCGAGGTCATCCCTCCGATCTTGTCGTCCGCCTCGACAACCAGGACCTGCAGACCCTCGCGCGCCAAGTAACACCCGGCGACCAAGCCGTTGTGGCCGGCGCCGATCACGACCACGTCAACCTCTCCCGGACCGGAATCGAGCGATTGTGGGACGGCGGGCGAGGTCGTCTCGGCGGTAGGCATGGCGGTAGTTCTATCAAAACTCGATGTCAGTATCAAAATTGATATACGAATCGAGTTTGCTCTAGAATCGAGCCCATGCCCGCAACCAGCGAAGCACCGGATGGCCGCCGCGAGCGCCGCAAACGAGAAACTCGACAACGCCTCCTTACCGCCACCCGCAAGTTGATCGCCGAGGACGGCGCGATGTCGCTTCGGATCAGCGACGTGACCGAACGGGCCGATCTCGGATTCGGGACCTTCTACTCCTACTTCGACAGCAAAGAGGCGCTGATCGAGGCGGTTGTCGCCGACGCGATCGGAAGCGCCGCCAGGGCGATCGGAACCAAGGCCCTCGAGTACGCAGACCCGGCCGAGACCGCCTCGATCTCCTACCGGCGCTTCGTCAGATACGCCAACGACGAGCCCGAGGTCGCGGCGGTTCTACTCAGCTTGGCCCGATCGGAGCGCTTGTTCGAGAACGCGCTGCTCCCGTGGGCGCGCGAGACGCTGCGCCGGGGAATCGACAGCGGGCGGTTCCTGATCGAAGACCTGGAACTCGCCCTCACCTCGGTCGCCGCCGCCGCCCTGGCCGCGATCGACGGCATCCTGTGCGGTCGACTGGCGAGCGGCGCCGAGATCGCCGGGGCGACCATGATGCTGCGGGGCTTCGGTATTGACCCGCGCGAAGCAGCCGAAATCGCCGCCCGCCCCCTCCCCCGGATCGACCTCACGAGCGCGATCGAAACCGCCGCCGCGCCCGTTCGCCGCTCGCCGACAGTCGGTTGAGATCGCCCGAGCCGCCCCGCAGATCGAACCAGAGCGAGGGTTGACCCCGTGACCGGCTAATCCGGACCGGATCAAATGCGCCCGATCGTCTCCTCATCCAGCGGATCCACCCGACGCAGGCCAGGGACTCGACCGAGCGCTCGGTCGGGAGTGATGATCACCTCGATCCCTCGACCAAGGGCCGTAGCAGATGGATCGCGCCGCGAGAATCGAGCGCCGCGACGCTTGCGATCAGATCAGCGGCGGCGCTGACATCGTCGCTGACCACTGGATTCACGACCTGCGCCCGGCCGAACACGTGGGCGACGAGTACCCTGCCCGCCTCGGCCTCACCGCGGCGCCCGAGGACGTGCAGGATCTCCTCTCCGACCTCGACGCTCACCTCGCCGGTCGGGTCATTCTCGATCAGCTGAGCAACGATCGCGCGGCACGGTTCCCGGTACTCGTGATCGCGGCCAACCGCATACAGGAAGAATGCGGTGTCAATCGGCCCGCGGGTCAAGCTTCAGGCGCGATCGATGAGAGGACGCGCGCCTCGAGTATCTCCGTCTCGAGGGCATCCCACTCGGCGAGGTCGATCGGCTCCATCGCCAAGATCGCCTCACCGGTCTCGCGGCGCGCAACCGCGGAGTCGTCGAGCGCCATCTGCACCTCTCTCCCAGCGCGAGCGCCAAGACCGGCTTCTCGGCGTGGTCGCGGCAACCTCCTCGGTCAACCTGACGGGCGGATGACCTCGCAACCATCGCCGGATAAGAAGGCAGTCTTGCCGCGCACGACCACGAGATCGCGGCCCGAGCCGCAGCTGACCGTCGCATTGCCGCCAACCCGGATCCGATCTGGTCCCGCTCCGCCGCTGATCCGGTCGGCGCCGCCGCCGCCGCTGATCCGGTCGGCGCCGCCGCCGCCGTCGAAGCTGTCACCGCCGAATCCGCCGACGAGCAGGTCGGCGCCGCTACCGCCATTGAGCGCCGAGGCAGCTTGGCCGCCGACCAGAACATCGCCCCCGCCCCCGCCCCGCAGCCGGTCGCGCCCGGCCGCCCCGAAGAGACAGTCGCCCGAAGCGCGGCCGAAAAGCGAATCGGCGCCGGAGTAGCCGAGGATCACATCGGGCCTTGGCGTGCCGTGAAGCTGGTCGCGCTCGGCCTCGCCAACGACGCGGTTGGCGGCGGAGGTCAACCCGCACTCGAAGGCGGACGGGCTCGGGTGCATCGCGTCCATCCCGGCGCGAAGCTGCGAGATCGTCGCGAAGTCGGAGTCCGCCGGGGCGACCCGATAGCTGTTGCGAGAGCCGAAGCGGAGGTTGAACCTGCGCTGCCCACCAGGTCCGAACTCACTGATCAGATCCGCCCGCCCCCAGTCGATCGTCCAGCTGCCGTCGCGGTTGTGGGTGGCATTCCCGCAGCACGGCGAGTCGGTTACCAGCGGATCGACGACCGACTCGAGCAGCCGGGCCGTTGCGGCCCTCGGGTGGATGGCGTAGCGGACGGCTCGCGGCCGATAGCCGCGACCGGTCGCGTTGTCATACGCGCTCACGGTCCCATCCGACAGCAGCCGAGCGTCGTGCTGACCGCCGAACAGGTCGGGTGCCTCAGGGTCGCCGTGCAAATCGAGGCTCTGCGAGGTCGCTGTGCCCCCGAGCTTCCAATTGATCGCCCCACTCGCTCGATCGATCGAGTAAATCGCGTCGAAGTACCGAAACGATGCGATCAGCGAGTTGCCGTCGAGCTCGATCGAGTTGATGTGCGCGATGTCGTAGCGCTCATCCGGGGTGCCCGGTTGGAGCGGTCGGGCGAGAATGAACGGATACCAGCGTGCCGCCTCCTCGAGGCCGATGTGATCGGCGCTGTTCCAACTCCACAGAAGGTTGCCGTCGCGATCGACCTCCTGAATCTCACCGTCGACGACGGTGGCATCGGCGGGTCCCCCGTAAGGGCTGAGGTCGACCCCGCTGCGCCGCTTGTATGTCAACACCAGGTAGCGCCCGTCGGCGATCTCGAGGAAATCGTGCGGATCGGTCGGCGAGCCGACCGTCGCAACCCGGTCGAGCACGTGGCCATCGAGCGAGCGAATCGTGTACTGCTGATCACCGTAGAAGACCCGGTGTGCCCAGGCGATCCGCCCCCCCGCCAGTAAGCGCGCGCCGGTCGCGTTGGCACCCGGTGCGGAGAACCAGACCGGTACACCACGACCGTTGAGAACGATCGCGAACCCGGCCCGATCACGCTCGTTGCGCGGCGTCACCACGTACCAATCGTGAGCCGGTTTGGCAAAGCGCTCGAATTGGATCGGCGGGAAGCCCTCCGGCAGGCAGCGAACGTGGATCGCCGAGGTCGTGCCGCCGCGGCGGGCCACGATTCGGGTCCCCTCGCCGCCAGCCAGCTTGATCGCGACGGTGAAGTCGCCGCCGCGTGGCGGTGAGCCGTCGATCGAGACCCGGGTGCCGAGCTTGGCATGGCCGCTAAAGCGTAACGGGCGGCACGGACCGCGAACGGCGTAGTCGTGACCCGATCCGTCGAGCGGGGTCGTCGTCTTCGGCTCGGTCGCAAGCTCGACACCGGGCAGCGCCGCGGATGCCGCCGCCGACGCGCCGACGCCAGCGACCAGCGCTGCCAAGATCGCGAAAACCAGCGCGCCGATTAAACCCTGCCCCCGCACCACCGAAATGGTATCTGCCGTCGCCGAGCGCGGCCGAGCGCCGTGAGCGCAATCGCGGTCGGCGCGGAGCGCTAGCTCGGCGTCGCCACGGTCTGAGCTTCGCTCGCCCCAGGGTCGCGTTCAGGCCCGAGCCTGGCGCCGACGCAACCCGGAGTGTCTGGCGGCTATCGCTCGGTATCGCCTCCCGGGCCGAGCTCGCGACCTGGGAGCTACCGGCGATCGGCCTGACCGCGGCGTTGTGGTTCGCGGTTACAACCGCGGTCGCAGGCGAAGCTCGAGACGTTCGCCAAGATCAACTTCAATCCTTGCGCCGCCGCCGGCGTCGGCAACGAGCTGACCGACGCACGCACCGTCCAGCTCATACTCAGCCCCCGGGCGTAGCCGCTCCAGCACGAGCTCGCTCCGCCCGCCGCCGTTGCCCGCTCGCAACACCAGCTCAAGGGCATCGCCGTCGCTGACCGCGTAGGTGACCATGACATCGGGGTAGGCGGCAGCGGCGAGCCTCGGCCCGACCGCCCAGGCCTCCGGCACCCCGTCACGGACCAATGAACGCATCGCGTCGCGGCGCCCGAAACGGGCCAGCAAAAGCCAGAAGTTCGACCAGACCGAGATCCGCCGGTAGCGCCGGGCGCCGTCGCGCTCGACCCGATAGTCGGCCAGCGAATCCTCGAATGCTCGCGCCAACTCGGGCTCGCCGAACTCACTTGCGCAGGCGCTGAGGGCGCTGCGAACCCAGCCGTCGACGAGGTTGTAGTTGCCCGGATCGATGCGGTCGTACTTGGGATGGGAGATCCGGGTCTCATCGCCGGGCGGGCCGAGGTGGTTGTGGCGAACCAGCCACCAGGTGCGCTGCGCGAGGTCAGGCATGATCGGGTTTAGCCAGTAAGCGTTCATCGCGTCGGACATGTTGCCGCCGCCCGGACCGCGGCTTCCGAGGTACTCGGAGCGAAGCCCGGCGAGACGACCATCGGGCTCGCAGTAATCACCTTCGTCGTAGGCGCGACGTGCCCGCTCGATCGCCGCGCTCGCCTTGTCGGCACCGGACAGGCGGTCGTCGGCGAGGAGGTGATTGAAGGCGAAGGTGTTGCAGAACGGGTAGATCCAATTCGGCTCGCAGGGATAGAGCCCGGAGCGCGAACGGGCGAGGTTGTCGGCCACCGCGTCGGCGATGGTGCCGGCGTCATGGAGATAGCTGGTGCGCTCGCTCCAGCGCAAGGTCAGCGCGCCCGCTTCGCGATAACGCGCGTCCTGATTCATCGTCTCGTAGAGGCACGCCCGGAGGCCGAGGTAGGCGGAATACATCACGTTGTCGTCCACGATCGGGTCAGGGTTCCAGCGCAGGTTGCCCCACAGGTTCTCAAGCGCCCAGTAGCGCCAGGTTCGCTTCGCCAGCAGCTTCGCGATCGCGTTTCGCTGCGCCTCGGCGAGGTACCCCGAGAAGGCCGGAGCATGGGTGAACTGATACATCGCTGCCGTGTAGCCGATGTGATTGAACTGGTAGCGCAGTGCCCCCTCGCGAAACTGATCGAACGGGAGATAGAAGAAGCCATCGATCCGGTCGATCGGCTGCAGGGCAAGGTCAAGCATCCAGCGAAGCGCTGGCAAATCGTCGGGGTCCGCCTCGCTGACGGCGCTGGCTGGCGCAAGCGGGACCGTGACCTGGGGCGCGGCGAGCGCAACGGCGGCGTTGAGGACAAGTCCCCGGGCGCTGCGGGCGCGGTGATCGTGCGCGTAATAGGCGAATCGAGCGAGGGCCAAGAGGACGAGGATGGCGGGTACCGCCGCTTCTGCCCACCCGTTGACCGCGGAGTCGGCCCGGCTCGCGGCAAGCGCCGCGGCGGCGGCCCAAACCGCGGGCGCGATCAGGACGTTCCCGATCAACCACCAAAGGATGAGCGAGACGACGAAGCCGACCGCAACGAGCGCCGCTAGCAACGGGCCGTCGGTGTAAAGCAGACCGCCCCCGGGCGCCGTGATCCCGAGGCCGAGTGCCTTGAGCCGAGGCGAAGCATCGAGCAGGATCGGAATCATCCCAATCACGGCGATCGCCGCAAGGTAGGCGTAGGTGCGGCGCAGCAAATAGCCGGTGGTGGGCCCGAAGATGCCCAGACGCGGCGGGATCGGAGGGATCGGAAC
>JAHEXU010000117.1 GCA_023251975.1 bacterium
ACGCGGCGGTGAGGAGGCCGAGGAGTTGCGCGCCGCCGGGGTCGAGTTCGAGGTCGTTCCCGGGGTCAGCTCCGGGATCGCCGCTCCCGCCTACGCGGGGATTCCGCTGACCCATCGAGACGCCGCATCCTCGGTCGCCTTTGTGACCGGCCACGAGGACCCGACCCGACCTGAGCAGGCGCTTGATTACGGGGTGTTGGCCCGCTTCGAAGGGACGCTCGTCTTCTACATGGGGCTGGGGCGGCTGGCCGCGATTGCGACTGCCCTGATCAGCGCCGGCCGCGATCCTGACCAGCCCGCCGCCGCGATCGAGCGCGGCACCAGTCCGCGCCAGCGAGTTTTCACGGCACCGCTCGGCGAGCTGGCAAGCGCGGTCGAGGCGGCCCGGTTGGCGCCGCCTACCCTGCTGGTTGTCGGCTCGGTCGTCGCTTACCGGGAGCAGATCGAATGGTTTGAACGCCGCCCGCTGCACGGTGTCTCGATCGTTGTCACCCGGGCTCGCGCTCAGGCGAGCGCGACCACGGCCGCGCTCGCCGCGCTCGGTGCCGAGGTTTTGGAGGCGCCGGCGATCCGGATTAGGCCAGCGATCGAGGATGGCGCAATCGCGGCCGCGATCGAACGCCTCGCCGATTACGACACCCTCCTGCTGACCAGCGTTAACGCCGTCCGGTGCCTGTTCGATCTGCTCGCCGCTCGCGGCCTTGACGCCCGCAGCTTGGCCGGTCTCGAGGTCTGTGTGATCGGACCCGGAACCGCCCGCGCGCTGGCTGCTCACGGGATCACCGCCGAGCTGGTGGCGCCGCGTTCGATCACCGACTCGCTGCTTGAGATCCTGGCTGAGCGCGATTTAAACGGCCGTCGTTTCCTGCTCGCCCGCGCCGCCGTCGGCTCTGACACCCTCCCGAGCGGGCTTCGCGAGCGCGGCGCCGAGGTCGATCTCTTGCCGCTCTACGAGACCGTCTGTGAGCCGCTTGAGGCGGCGGTCCGCGCCGCCGCCGCCGCTGCCGATTACCTCAGCTTCACCTCGGGCTCAACGGTTGAGAGCTTTCTCGATGCCGGGGGGGTTGTCGGTCCCGGCACCCGGGTGGTGACGATCGGCCCGGTTACGAGCGCCCGGGCGGCCCAGCGCGGCCTCCGGGTCGATGTCGAGGCCGAGCGACACGACCCCGATGGCTTGGTCGCAGCGATCGTCGCCGATCGGCAAGCGGTCGGCTGAGCGGACTGGCCGCTCCGATGTCGCTCCCGATCACGTTCCTGTCCGACTACGGAAACGCCGATGAGTTCGCCGGTGTCTGTCGCGCCGTGATCGCCCGGGTTGCCCCGGCGCTCGAGGTGATCGACCTGACTCATGCGATCGCGCCGTTTGACATCGCCGCCGGCGCGGCGGCGCTGGCCCGGGCACTTCCCTACTGTCCGTCGGCGGTTCACCTCGCGGTGGTTGACCCCGGGGTCGGGGGAGCGCGCCGCTCGCTGGCGATCGCCGCCGTCGAGGGGCGACACCTGTTCGTCGGCCCCGACAACGGCCTGCTCGTCGCGGCGCTCGAGCTGTGTGGCGGAGCCGCAGCGGCGGTCGCGATCAAACCGCCGCCTCCCGGTACCCCGGTCGGTTTTGACGGGCGCGATGTCTTTGCCCCCGCCGCTGCTCATCTCGCCGTCGCTCGCGACCTGCAGGCGCTCGGCGACCCGATCGACCCAGCGACGATCGTCCGCCTCCCGGTTGTCGTTTTGCGTCTGGAGCCGGATCGGATCGCCACCGAGGTCGCCTCGATCGATCGGTTCGGAAATATTGCCCTCAAGCTCAGCGCCGCCGAGCTGGCGGCGCATCCGCTGGGTGAGTTGGCGGAGCTGGTGGTCTGCCACGGTGATCAGGCTCGGCGGGTCCGTCGGGCGCGAGCCTTCTCGGAGGTGTCGCTCGGCGAGCCGCTGCTCCACGCCGATTCCTCCGGGTCGGCCGCGATCGCGATCAACCAGGGCCGCGCCGCCGACCATTTCGGGGCTGGCGCCGGGGCCAAGGTCGGCCAGCCGATAACCCTGGAGCCGCCGCGATGAGGTTCGGCAGCCCCCATCACCGCTATCGGTTGCTTGATTCGACCAACCTGCGTGCCCGCGAGCTGGCGATCGAAGGTGCTCCGGATGGAACGATCGTCACCGCATCCGAGCAAAGCGCCGGACGCGGCCGTCAGGGCAGGCAGTGGTCGGCACCGCCCGGCAAGGCGCTCCTTTACTCGGCGATCGCGCGAGGGCTCGGGCTCGGCGATGCGCTCTTGCCGCTGGCGGTCCCGCTGGCAGTCTGCGAGGCCTGTGAGGCCCTGGCCGCGGTTCAGTGCTCGATCAAGTGGCCGAACGACATCTGGATCGAAGAGAGAAAGCTCGCCGGAGTCCTGATCGAGGCTCGACCACCCGCCTGGGCGGTGGTTGGGATCGGAATCAACCTTTCGATCGCGCCGGAGGAGTTTCCGCTCGACCTGCGCCGTCCGGCTGTTTCGCTGGGTGCCGAGGTCGCGATCGACGATTTGCGCGAGGCGCTAAACGATCGCCTTGGCGTCTGGCTCGATGCCGGCGATCATCAGGTCCTGGCCGAGTTTCACCGCCGCGACGCCCTGCGCGATCGGACGATTTCTTGGACCGACGGCAGCGATCCCGACCCCCCGGATTTGACCGCGATCGAGCGGTCTTCGGCGGACCCGCCAACCGGGATCGCACGTGGGGTTGATTCGTCGGGGAATCTCCGAGTTGAGCTCGATGGCGGCTCGATGATCGCGCTCGGGGCCGGCGAGGTCCACCTCCAACTCGATCGGTAGTTGAACCCGGGGCGCTCAGGGCCCGCGCAAGAATAAGTGCGGCTTTACGCGGCCGATTACCGTCGCGGATGCCGCCCCGCTCGATCCTCGACCGCCTAAATCGAGCACTTGTTCTCCCGCGGGCGCTCAGCTCTCGCCGTCGCCGGTCGGCTCGATGTCGCTTGCCCCGTCGCCGGTCGGTTGCGACGGCGACGCTTTGGTCGATCCGGTCGTTGCCTCGCCATCGCCACCGGGCTTCTTGCGACGGCGCCGCTTTTTGCCGCTGCGCGGCAGGTTCTTGATCAGCTCACGGGCGACTGCGGCGGGCTTACGGGCGAGCCGCATTCGGGCGCCGCGCAGCACCTCTTCGGCTTCGGGGGTGTGGGCGACGGCGGAGGCCAGCAACGAGATCGCAAGCCGTTGGTCTTGATCGCGAGCCGCCTGGACGATGCGGCGGGCGTTGCGTCCGTGCGCCTTGCCGGAGGAGTTGACGAACAGGCCGAGCAGGCGCTTCGTCTGCGCCCAACGCGCGACCGCGTACTCCTCGTGGGCCTCACGGCTGTATTCGGCGAGTCGCCAAACCCAGGCCTGAGCCTGATCGCGGCGACCGATTCGTCGCTCGACCAATGCCTGCAGGAGGATTCCCACTCCGGCCCGTTTTTGTTCGCGCGGCCAGGTACCGACGATCTCGATCATGTCGTCGAACGCTTCGGCGTCGCGGGTCGCTGCCATCTCGCTCAGCGCCTTGAGGCGAAGCTGGTGGTTTCGGTTGCGCTGCACGCAGGTAAGCAAAAAGCGCCGTCGCAACTCCCGGGTCTGGTCGTGCTGCAGCATCGCGTTGGCCTTGCGCCAGCTCGCCGTCTGGACGCGGGCTCCGGCCAGCGCCGCCCAGACGTGCTGCTCGGAGTAGTCGAGGTGCTCGACCGCGATCCGCCAGATTTCACGTTCCAACACCGCGACTCGGCGCTCGTGCTCGCCCGAGACCGGGACGACCCGCTTCTCGACTCGGACCCGCCGACTGCGGCCGCGGCGGACCGGGCCGACGACGATTGCCCCGCCGCGGTAGACATCGCGGTCGAGCAGGCTGTGCAGGGTCACGATCGCCTCGTCGCTGCGGGTGGCGGGGTGGACCAGGTCGATCACGAGCCCCGCCTCCTTGCCGACATTTCGCCGCGTCACCCGGCCAACTCGCTGCTGGTAGATCCGCTTCGACGCGGTCGGGGCGAGATGCATGCAGATCGTCGCGCGGGGCGAGTTCCAACCCTCGGCAAGCAGCATCGCATTGCAAAGCACGTCGATCTCGCCGCGCTCGAAGGCGGCGAGGATCTCGGCAAGCTCGCGTTTCGGGGTCTCACCAGATACCGCCCGAGCGTTGATCCCGACCGCCTTCATCGCCTCGGCGACGTTCTTGGCATGGGCGACCCCGGCGGTATAGAGGACGCCGGGAACCTTGCGGAATCGCGACTGGTAGAGGTCGGCGATCGCGACGTTGAAGGGCGCCTGGTCGAGCAGGGCGGCCAGCTCCTCCTGGTCGAAGTCCTGGTCGACCTCGCCCTTTCGCAGCGGCACCTTGGCGAGCGTCCGAACCCCCGGCCCGGGCGGGATCCGGATGCAGCGAAGCGGCGCGATCACTCCCCGCCGGGCTGCCTGGGCGAGGTCGAATCGGGAGGTCTGGGTCGGAAAGAGGTCGGCGACGTGGCGGGCGATCAGGGCGCCGGTCGCGGTCATGCCGATGAAGACCGGCCCCTTCCAGGCGCGGATGCAGCCGCTGGTCTTCTCGCCGAGCGCGGTATGTGCCTCGTCGCAGATCACGACCGAGTAGGCGCTCGAGACCTTGCCGGCGTTGCGTACGAACCATTGGTAGGTCTCGACGGTGACCGGACCGTAGGGGTGGTCGGAGTCGCCAAGCAGCGGCGGGCAGAGTCGCTCCGTGTAGCCGCGGTCTGAGATCTCGCCGATGAACTGGTCGACCAGGTTGCGCCGGTGGGTCAGGATCAGGACCCCGCCGGTTCGAGTTGCGTCGATGAACCCAACCGCCGCGACGGTCTTGCCGGCGCCGGTCGCGTGCTCAAACCAAAATCGCCGCGATGCTCCCGGGTCGTCGGCGACGCCGGGAACCAGGTCGTCATCGACGATCTCGCCGTCCTCGGGTGGGTCGACCCAGTCGCGCGGCTCCTCCTCGTCCTCGTCCCCAGCCTCTTCCTCAGCCCCGTCTTCGGCCTCGCCGTCGTCGATCTCGACCTCCGCTTCCGAGGCGAGGATCGGCTCGATCAAAGAGCCGTTGAGGGCGCCGTTTCCGTTTCCGTTGCCAACCCCGGATCCGGCCGGGTTCTCGATCTCGGCGACCAGCGCCGCCAAGGTCCCGGCCAGGGCGTCGATTTGGTGCTCGTTCAGCTCTGCACCGTCGTTCAGGGTCGGGACAGGGTCGGACAAGAGCCGTTCCAGGCCGAGCAGCAGCGAGTAGTGGCGCCGCCACTCAGTCGACGGGTGCTCGGCGACGGTGTCGAGTTCGGTCAGTGCGGCGTCGAAGGCAAGGCGCCGCGCTGTCCCGGTAGCGAGATCGCCGGGGGATTCGCCTGCGAGCAGAATCGTTTCCCGCGTGAACGTGGCCACGCGGGATATCTGTTCGCTCGTAGGAGCTTTGGCCGCCGTGGCGGTCGCTTCGGTAATTTCTGCCATCTCAGGCCCAGAAGGGGCGCAACGCATGTGCCGCGCTGATCTAATCCGGAATCGAGCCCGTATTCTCTGGACGGTTTCCCCGGATGGACCCACCCTGGCGGGTCCGACCAACAGTTAACCATCCTTGCCCGCACAATGGAACCCCCGCGCCTGATCGCAACCGGATTCGCCCTCGCGCTGGTGGTCGCGGTGGCCGTCGTCGGGGTGATCGGTTGCGGCGCATCCGATCCGGGTCCGATCGCCTCCCTGTGTAAACGGATCGGCAGTGAAAAGGACCCGGTTGCCGCCGTTTTCGAGCAGGGCGACGCGCTGCTTGAGGGCGGCCAGCCTGCCTTCGAGCGCTGTCTCAACGGCCTGGTCGGGCACCCGGTCGTGGTCAACGTCTGGGCATCCTGGTGCGTTCCCTGTCGCGAGGAGTTCCCGGAGCTTGCCGCGGCATCCGAGGCCTATCGCGACAAGGTCGCCTTCCTCGGCGTCAACACCGAGGACTCCCACGATGCCGCCGCCACCTTCCTCGCCGACAACCCGGTCCCCTACCCGAGCTTCAGCGATCCCGACAAGCGGATCGACCGATCGATCGCATCCGGGATCGGATTGCCCCACACCGCCTTCTACAACGCAGCCGGCGAGCTGACCAAGATCAAATACGGGGCGTTTGAGAGCGAGCAGGAACTCGCTGACGCAATCGAGCTCTACGCGCTTGAGCGTTGAACGATCGCCCCGGCCCCCGGCTCAGCGGCGACAGCTACGCCCGTCGCAGCTTTGCAGCCGTCCCAGCCGGTGATGCAGTCGGCGTTGCAGCGGGCGTTTGGGTTTGTGATCGGCCAGGTTGTGGAGCTGCGACGGGTCAGCGCGCAGGTCGTAGAGCTCGACCGCTCCGTTGGCGTGCTCGAGGTAGCTGAACTTGGCGGTGCGGATCCCCCGGTAGCGCGGGATCGACGACTTCGACGGGTCGAGGTTCTCAAGTAAGAACGACCGCGCCGGCAGCTTGCGGCGCCGCTTCAACGCATCAAGCAGCGAGATCCCGTCGAGCCTGCGATCGGCGCGAGCGCCTGCAATGTCGAGGATCGTCGGAGCCAGGTCGACGTTGCCGGCGACCCCATTGACATGGATCCCGCGCTTGATCTGGGGGCCACGGACCAAAAGCGGCACCCGGACCGACTCCTCGTATCCGGCGATTTTGCCGTGCAGGCGGTGTTCGCCGAGCAGAAAGCCGTTATCGGAGGTGAAGAAGAAGTAGGTGTGATCGAGTTCCCCGTGCTTTCGCAGGGTCCGGGCGAGTTGCCCGACCAGGTCGTCGACCGCCAGCAAAGAACGCCGCCGCCGCCGCATGCTTCCGGCGAAGATCTTTCGCTCGTCTGGGCCGAGGCGGCGCAACCGTCGGACGAACTTCGGCTTATCTCCAACCTGGCCCTCGTTGTAGGCAGGTCCGGGACGGAAGCGCAGCCGACGCAGCGCGTGGCGGTCGCGCGGGGCAGGGCGTGGACCGTCGTAGGGCGACCTGACCAACTCGTCGTTTTCGTCGTGGGGCGCCAGCGTGGTTACCGACAAGAAGAACGCCTGATCGGCGGCGCCGGCATCGCGAATGAAGGCGGCGGAGCGGCGGGCCAAGACATCGGTCTCGTAGTCGGATGCGGCATCGCCGTAGTCGACCAGCGCCCCGTTCTCGTTCAGCGTGTAGTCGAACATCAGGTGGGCGCTTTCTGAGGGCGGCGCGATCCAGGTGTCCCAGCCCGGTGGCACCTCGGTCGGGTCGGTGAGGCCGTAGAAGTTGAGGTAACGGCCGATCGATCCGGTTCGATATCCGGCCTCCTGCAACCAGATCGCGATCGTATGCTGCTGGTTACCTTGTTCGACAAAGGCTTGGTAACCGCCGCTGTCGGTCGGCTCGTTGCTGCGTACCCCGTGGTTGTGGGCGTAGCGACCGGTCAGGTAGGTGGCGCGCGAGGGGCAGCAGAGCGGAAAGCTGACCACGTAATCGTCGAACTTCGCCCCGCCCTTGCCGAGCAATTTTCGGGTCAGCGGCATCTGGGCGAGATCGTCGAGCCGCTGATCGTCGGTCATCACGACGACGACATTTGGCCGGTTAGTCGAGGCCACCGTCGGTGCGGCGAGTGCCGTCGGCCGCCGCTCGGGCGACAGCAAGCCCGTCGCGATGATCGTGACAATCGCCGCGACTGCGGTTCCCCACCTCAAACCAACCACACCGCCAGCCTCTCAGGTTTCGCTGGCCTCGGGGTGGAAATCGGGCGATTGGGGCGGCGGCCTGCGGCGGCCCGGCTAATCTCTCGGTCGGTGTCGGCGCCCGAGGTACGGATCGATCAGTTGACCGGGTTGCGCTCGATTCTCGCTCCCGGACGCGCCGAGCGTCCCGAGGCGTTCGTGCCGCGTCGCGCCGATGCGAGCCCGCAGGCGGCCGAGTCATGCCCGTTTTGTGAGGGCCGCGAGGATCGGACCCCGGCCGAGGTTTGGGCTGATCGGCCGGGCGAGAAGCGACCGCCGGACACACCTGGTTGGAACGTCCGATCGGTCCCGAACCTGTTTCCGGCGCTGGCGGAGCCGCCGGGCGAAGGCTCGCGTCCGCCCGAGAGCGGCGGCGGTTTTTCGGCGCCGATCGATCCACTGAGCGCCTCGCGCCGAGTCGGCGGCGGCGATCAGTTTCGCTCCGAGCCCGCCGCTGGCGCCCACGAGGTAATCGTCAACTCGCCCGCTCACGCGACCTCGCTGCTCGACCTCGACGAGGTGGGTTTTGCCGCCGCGGTTGAGGGCTGGCGGGTCCGCTCCGCTGCGCACCCCGATGCCTCCTACGTCCATCTGATCGTCAACGAGGGGCCTGATGCGGGCGCCTCGTTGGAACACTCGCACGCCCAGCTTTACGCGCTCGGCTTCGTCCCGGCCGAGGTGGCCCGGGAGCGCGAGCGCGCCTCCGCCTACCACGAGCGAACGATGGGCGGCGATCTCCTCACCGACATCGCGGTCGATGAGATTCGGCGTCGCGATCGCCTCGTTTTGGTTGACGACGGGGCGATCTTGATCTGTCCCTGGGCGTCGCGATCGCCGTTTCACCTTCGCGTTATTCCGCGGCAGCCGCGCGGCAACTTCGCCGATTCAGGGGCGGTCCTGGCGCCGATTCTGCGGGCTGCGCTGCAGGGGCTCGGATCGGTCTTCGACGGCCTGCCCCAGTTCAATCTCTGGGTGCGGACAGCTCCGCGAGGGATCGGTCGGTTCGTCTGGCACGCCGAGATCGTCCCTCGTTTGACGGTCGCGGCCGGCTTCGAACTCGGAACCGGGGTTGACATCAACGTCTACCCGCCGGAGCGTGCTGCCGCCGACCTGCGGGCGGCGCTCGCCTAGATGGTCATCTAGTCTGCTCGGGCTATGCCTCCGATCTCAAAGCCGATTCCGCGCTTTTTCGCTGATGCGCCCCGCGAGGGAATCGCCTACGGCGCCTACGAGCAGACCTTGGCCGACGCGTTCGTTGCCGCCTGCGCCGAGTACGCCGACGAGGCCGGTCCGGTTGACCCGGCGACGCTCCGCTGGTTTCCCGATCGCAGTTGGGGCGGCCGCACCTACGTCCCGGTGATCGCCTTCTCCCCCGGCGGCGATGGCTCCCGGGTCGAGTACTACGGCCACGTCTCGTTCTTTCGGCCCGAGGAGGGCGATCTCGAGGACCTCCGCGTGGTCGCGGACTTCACCGATGTCACCGCCGAGGACAACCCCGACTGGAAGATCGACCTGAACGACGACGTGATCGGTCAATGGCGCTCCGAGAAGGGCCGCGGCGGCGATGTGACCCTGATTTGGGGGGTGCCCTTGGTTCGAGGGCCACTCGCCGCAACCGCCGAAATCAACGGCGACGCGGTCGACCAGATAGCCGTTACGGCGGGGCGCTTCACCCTGCTGGCGGTCGACGCGATCAAGGGGTTCGGCGAGGAGATGTTCATTGAGGTCGCAGTCTGGGACAAGCGGCTTCGTGAGCTGGCCCGCGACAGCCTCTACGACATCGGTGAGTCCGAAGACGCCGAGGATGATCCCGCTGACGCCGCCGAGCTTGAAGACGAGTAGCACTCCTCGCCAAGCTTGCTTCAGCGGCGGCGGAGTGCAGCCAGCCTGCGAATTCGATGCCTGAGGACTTTCAACTAAACGATTCGCAGACGCTTTACCGGCGTTGGGAGGACTCGCAGTGGTCGCCGTTCGCGATCGACCTGTCCGACGACCGCCGGCAGTGGGAAGCATTTCCCGCCGATCGACGCGAGCTGGTCCTGTTTGTGCTGTCGTCGCTGATGGTCGCCGAGGAGCGAATCACGACCAAGTTTTCGGGCCTGGTCGGTGCCCACGGCTCCGAAGAGGAGGCGACCTTCCTCTCCACCCAGCAGGTTGACGAGGCGCGGCATATGCAGTTCTACGCTCGCTTTCGCGACGAGGTGGTCGCCGAGCCTGGACTGATCGCGGCGCATGTGGCAAGCGCCCGGAAGCACGTCTCACCGGCCTTCCGCCGCATTTTCGACGACGAGCTTGTCGAGGCGCACGATCGGCTGCTCGCGAACCCCTCCGGCGCCGCCGAGAAGGTCCGCTTCGTCACGCTCTACCACCTCATCTTGGAGAGCACGCTCGGCCTGACCAGCTTCAAGTTCACCACCGATTACCTGACCGGCGAAGATCTGTTGCCGGGATTCGTCGAGGGTTACTCAAAGATTCATCACGACGAGACCCGCCACATCGCCTACGGGGTTTGGTTTCTCCGACAAAGCGTCGCGGCCGACCCCTTGCTCGAAGATGTCGTCCGGGCGACGCTTCGAGACCTGCTGCCGTCGGTGGCGGAGTCGCTCTCACCTCCCCCCACCGAGTCCTCGCTCGACTTTGACCTGTTGGGGACGAGCGGCGAGGAGATTCGCGACTTCGCCCTCAGCGGCCTGCGTCGGCGCCTCGACCTGATCGGCGTCCCGCTGGAATCGCTTTAGCCGCGGCGGCGCCGCCACTCAACCCCAACCAGGTGTTTGCTGGTCCTGGCTACCGACCTCGACCAGCCCCAGTCGGGACACTCGCCACGAGTTCGATGATGTCGAGGAACCTTGGCGAGGGTCAGATTTCGGTCGGACGGCGGTGGGGCCAGATCAGGCCGCCGCTTCCGCGGCGAGGGTCAGGAGACCCAGCGCTGCTGCCTCGGATCCCAGTTCCCCGTCGCGGTTTCGTCCAGGAGCGGGTCGAGCAATAGTCGCGCCTGATCAACAGCGGAGGTGAGATCGCTCTCGACTCCAACCCCCGTGGCGAGTCGGCCGAACGGGGCCTCCCAACTCGTCGGCGCCGCCGGCAGGCTCTGGGGAAGCGGTTGGCGACCCCGGGTGGTGAACGTCTGCGCCAGAGCGTCACGCAGGCTTGCCGCCCCAATCTCCTCAACCGCGGCGATGATGAGGATATCGACGAGATCCTTTGGTCTCGTGCTCGGCCCATTTTGGTCGCCGTAGCTCCGCGTGTATGCGTGCACCTTTTCGGCGAGGTGCTGAGCAATCGGAATGGCAGGGATCGCGATCGGGCCGATGCCCGCGAAGGACAGAAAGGTGGAGGTGTAGATCGTGTCCGGCATCCACGTCATCGGATCGCTGAAGCCGACATCCACGGTGAACTGTTCGAAGACCCGCCCCGCGAGTTCCGCCCGGACGTGAAAGCGAACGGGCAGCGAACTCGTTCACTTCCTCGAAGGCGTCAGTCCTCGTCGCGGTGAACGTGAAGAAATCATCGAGCGCGAGCTGCTGCGCCTGCGCCATGTCCTCGATCGTGGCCTCTTCGTCGTCCGCGCGCCCGATGTCTATGTCCTTGGTGGGTCGCGTCGGGACGTCGAAACGAAAGTCGAGCGCGAGGGCACCCTTGAGCACCCATCGGTCCGGCGCGGCTTGCACGAGCCGCCGCAGGAAGAGCTCGAACGCGACGTGTTTGCGCAGTCGCGAGAGCCCAAGGCCGGTGGCCGCGGACTCCGTCTTCAGTCGCTGATCCAAAGCCGCGTGGAATGCGGCGGCGGTCGCGTACCTCATCGGCCCCTCGCAGCCACGAGTAGCGGCTCGATGACTTCCCCCTTCCGCCGCCGCGCCGCTTCCTCGCGGAGCTGCCGCGGAGTCACGAGGGCGCGGCGAACGGCCTGTGTCACGGCCATGGCGGCTTGCTCGGGTTGCACGACATCGAGCACGTCCACCAGAGTTCGCGCGGGGGTCGTGAGAGGAAGCCCCGCCCGCCAGACGGTCTCGACTTGCTCTTT
>JAHEXU010000118.1 GCA_023251975.1 bacterium
GATTGACGGTCTCCTGGGCACCGCCGACCTTCAAGCGGCGGTTGAGGAGGCGCCCGAGTAGCGGATGAGCGTCGCCGAGCGCGTGCGGGAAGCGGAGGGTGTGGACATCCCCCCAACGCCACCCTTCGGGATCTGAGCCGTAGCGGTCTTCGAGATCGTCGAGTGCGCCGCGCAGGCAATCGAGCACGTGCCGATCCCACGGTCGCCCGATCAACTCCGGGTCGGCCTCGTCCCACAGCGCCATCAAATGCGACTGCCAGCGCCACGGCGCGGTGACGTGCTCGACAAACGGGTTCGACCCCTGGTCGAGCCAGCGCGCCGCCAGTGCGCGGTCACCGATTGCCGCCCGAGCCGTCTCGCGGCCGAGTCGCAGCGTGAACGCCTGGTAGATCGTCGCGGCAACCGACTCCGGGGTCATCCACCCGTCCCAACTGCGAAGCCGCTCGACGGCCCGAACCTCGCGCTGAGTGCTGAGCAGCCCCTCGATCCGAGTCAGTCGGTGAACCGTCTCGAGTCCCGGAATCGAATAGGTGTCGAGCTGGATCGCGGCAAAGCTCGCCTGGTCGTGATCGTCGCGCGCCGACAGCAGGTCCCCGATCCGTCGTGCCCGGTAGCCGTCGAGATACTGGCTGCTCAGGTGGTACGGATAGTCGTCGTCGACGATCTTGTTGTTGGCGGTGACGATCCAGCCGCACTCGGGGTCGCGAACCTCGGGCAGCTCCTCGTAGGGGATCCAGCCGTCCCATTCAAACCGACCGTCGTGGCCGGGGCGGATCAGGTCGGCGACGCCGCCGCGACGGATCGGGAACCGCCCGACGCACTTGTAGCCGATCGAGCCGTGGCGATCGGCCCAGACGAGGTTTGAGGCCGGGGTGTGGAGGTCGGCCAGCAGATCGACCAACTCGGCGCCGCTTTGTACCTCGATCACGCCCGTCTGGACCCGCGTCAGTGCCGCGAAATTAAGCGGCGCGAAGGCCAGCGCCAACGGCTCCGATTCGTCGTGGGCCAAAATCGAGTTGATGATCGGGCCGTGATGGGTGCGGCGGATCGTCAGGGCCACCGGTTCGGATCCCTTCACCTCGATCAGATGCTCGTCGGTCTCGAGCGGACATCGCAGGCCGTTGAACTCGTAGCTCTCACCGTCGATCCGCTCGACATAGAGGTCCATCAGGTCGGCCATCGTGTTGGTAAAGGTCCAGGCCAGGTCGTTGTTCTGCCCCATCGCAACCCCGTGGCTGCCCGGAAGCGAAGCGCCTCGGACGGTTCGACCGGCATGGCTCAAACCGATTTGGTAGGTGATCCCCGGCAGGCTCGGCGGTAGGTGCGGGTCGCCCGCGACGAGGGGATTTCCGGTCGCGCTCAGCCGACCCGAGACCGCCCAATTGTTCGAGCCACCCGCCTCGGGCGGCAGGCCGAGCAACTCCCGAACCAACCCAATCTGGGTCGCGAGCGCCCGCCCGTCGCCACTCCAGGTGCCGTCAAAGCGAGGAGCCTGAGAGCCCGCCGCGGTGATCAGCGGATTATCAGGTGGATAGCCCGGGTCGAGGCGAGCGGTCTTTTCGGGTCCAAGCTCGCGGACCATCTCGCTGCGCAACAGCTCGTGCTCCCACCCGGTGGCGAGGCCGAAGGCCAACAACTTCATGCTCGCCAGCATGTCGGCGGGGCGATAGGGCTCGGGGGTAAGCCGCAAAATCTGGAACTCAAACGGCGGGGTCGCGGCAATCGCGGCGGCTCGGTTGACCCCGGCACAGTAAGCGTCAAGGGCGTCACGGACCTCGGAGTCGAGCGTCGTCGCTTCCCGCTCCGCGACCGCACCGAAGCCGATGGTTCGCATCATCCGATCGATCGGCAGGCCTTCTTTGCCAGCGAATTCGGAGATCCGCCCGAAGGCGGCACGACGATAGATCTCGAGCTGCCAGAGTCGGTCCTGGCCGTGACAAAAGCCCTCAGCGAACCACAAATCGTGCTTGCTCAGGGCCTCGATGTGGGGGACGCCGAGGCGATCGCGGCGGATCGTGACGGTGGCGTCGAGGCCAGCGATTGCAACCTCGCCCGTGGTCTGGGGCAGCGGTCGAAGCAACAATTGCCGACGTAGCGCGGCGCCGCCCGCCGCCAGCGCCGCACCGCCAGTCGCTCCGAAAACGCCGAGCCGTCGCAGGGTCGATCCCACCCGCTCACAATACTGTTCCGGCGCGAAACCGCCTCGACCCGCGGGCGCGCGGTTAGGCGGCTGGTAGTTCGGGAATTCGGCTCTCGGCGGCGAGCTTTTCCAGATGCGCCTGCATCGCCAAGGCGGCGGCGGGTCGAAGCGGCGCGGCAACATCCCCCCAGGCGCGGTCAAGCAGCTCCTCGCGGTCCACGATCCCGCCAGCGAGCGCCGCCAAGAGCTTCTCCTCGCGAGCGTGGCGATGCGCGATGTAGTCGCGGATCTTCGCGCTCGGATCGCCGATCCAGCCACCGTGCCCGGGCGAGAGCAGGTCGAGGGGAAGCGCGCCAAGGCGGCGCAGTGACGCCATGTAATCAAGCAGCGAACCGCCCCCGGCGGCAGGCGGGACGATCGAGGAGCCCTCGCCGAGGATCAGATCGCCGCAAAGGCAGACCCGGTTGACCACGAAAGCGACGTGGTCAACCGCGTGGCCCGGGGTGGGCACAACCTGAAACGGTCCGACCTCGGCGGGCGCTTTGGCGGGCGCCGAACCGGAGCGGACGATCGAGCCGTTGACGGGCAGCGGTCCCCGGGCATCCGCGGCGGCGGCGGCAAACGCCTCAAACTCACCGTCGGCGCCCACCATGCCAAGCGCCGGCTCGATCCCGAGCATCTCGACCCCCTCGCAATGATCGTGATGGGAATGGGTCAGAACGACCCCGCCGATCCCGCCACGAGATTCACAAACCGCCCGAATCTCGGCGATGTGAACCGGAATCGCAGGGCCGGGATCGACCACCCAGGCAGGATTCGCACCGACCACGTAGCTGTTGGTCCCGCCGAGGGTCATCGGGCCCGGGTTCGGCGCAATGATCCGGACGATCGCGGGGTGCCCGGGCGCCTGCTGGGCAAGCGCGCCGCTGCCGTCAGGCACCGCGGCCACCGCGACGCGCGGGCTGGCCGAAAGTCGCCGATCCGGATCGCAATAAACAACCGAGGGGCGGCGAGGCCACAGCGGCTCAGCCTTCGACGCCCGCCAGGACGGCCTGCCGCGCCTCGTCGGGTTCGAGCACAACCAGGTCGCCGGCACCCTTCAGGACCTCGCGGACCAACCACGACGCTCCGGCGTAGGGGAGCTCGATAATCAGCGCTCCGTCGGCCAGCTCCTCGACGACGGTCCGCTCCTCGCGAACCCATCGGGCTCGCTCCGGCGACACCCAGACGCGCGCAACCCGCGCGTCTGCGACCTCACCGTCAGCCAGCCAGTCCTGATCGGACAGCCGCTCGCTGATCTCGCTGCGGAGCTCGAAACGCTTCTCCAAGACCGTCGCCTGCTTGATCCGATCGAGCCGGAAGTGGCGAATGTCTGAGCGCGCCGGGTCCCAGCCCCCGACGTACCAGCCCTCGGCTCCGTGGGCGAGTCGGTACGGCTCGATGCGGCGAATCGAAAACTCATCCTCGTTGTCCTTGTAGTAGTTGAGTTCGAGCAGCCGGCGCTCTGCGATCGCCTCGTTGACCGGCTGAACCACCACCGAATCGTTGTGCGGGGCGGCGATCTCCAGGCCCTCTTCGCTAGGGTCGTGGCCGAGCGCCTCGACGACCTTCTCGCGGGCCGACAGCAGCCCGGCCTGCGGTAGGTGGTCCCCGAACAGGTCGATCGCCGCCACCAACGCCTTCGCCTCCAGCGGCAGCAGCCGGGCAGGACGGGCAAAGCTGTCGCCGTAAGCCTCGGGGTCGACCTCGACCTCGTCGCCGACGATTTCGGCGTAGAGGACGTAAGTGCCGCCGCCGAAGTTGACGACGTTGAGAACGTCGATGTCCTCGCGGAGCTCGGCCTTCGAGAGGTTGAGGTGGTTCAAGAGCTCATCGACCTGGAGGCGGCGCTCGTTACGCGCAGCCTCGATTAGGAGTCCCGCCAGAGTGACCAGCCGAGCGAAACGTTCGGGGCGAATCAGCGTCTCGGCTCGACCGCCGGAACGAGCTCGGCTGGCCGCCTCTTCGACCGCTGGCCGAGCAACCGAATCGGCGGTTACGAAGCGCTTTTTGTGGCGATCGATCAGGAGCCGGCGGCGCTCGTCAACCTGCTCGACCAGGTCCTGCGGTTCGAGCACCGCCACGTTGGCCTTCCAGCCGAGCAGCCACGAGACCAGCTGCCGCGACGAGGCGTAATCAGTCTCGATCACCGAGCCCGGACCACGTCCTAAAGCGCCTTCGGAATCGGGGCTGACCCTGCCGTAGCCGTTGAGCTCACGCTCGATCCGCCAGTCAACCCGACGGCCCGCAAAGATCCGCGCCGTCCCTTGCGTGTCGCCCATCTGCCAATCGGCCCGGTTCGAGTAGTCGCGGCGATCGAAGTCCTTTGGCGTCGTGAAGTCATGCTCGGCCTTGCTCGAGTAGGAGACCTTGCCCTGGATCCGCGAGAGCCGAAAGACCCGGACCGCCTCGCGCTCGTGGGCGTAGCCGATCAGATAGAACTGCCCGGATCGAAAGACGAGGTGGTACGGGTTGACCTTGCGGTCGGAAACCTCGTCGCGACCCAGCGTGTAATAGCTGAAGTTGACCGTCTTGCGGCGCGAAATGGCGGTCTCGATCTTGGCGAGCCGTTGCGACAGCTCGCGACCTCCCGCCGAGGCTGTAATCGCCATTTCAACCGGGGTTCCGGCCTCGTCGATCACCGGGTTGGGACGCCCCCACGAGACCTGTTGGAGGGCCAGCCGCAACGGTTCGGCGTAGGCGAAGCGTCCGTCGAGCAGAGCTAAGGCGGTCCGAAGCGCGGCCAGCTCGCCGTCGTCGAAAGAGATCTTTCGCAGGTAGTAGTTCTCGGGTGGCAGCGCATAAAGCTCGGCCTCGAAGAAGCCGTCGCTCGGCCGATCAACTCGAAGCGCGATCCCGAGACTCTCGAGCTCGGCGCGATCGGCGTAAAAGCGGCGCGCAAAGGCGTCGTCGTTCATCGAGCTGTAGCCCTCGACCTCCTGTTTGATCTCGAGCGCCGAGACCGGTCGGCGGTTCGCCATCAAAAACGAGATCAGCGAAAGCTGGCGAATTAGTTTTTCGGTGTCCTTTGCCATTTGCCGCGCAATGCAGGATAGGTGCGCAGGGCACCTGCGGGCGAGGAATCTTTGCGGACTTTCCGAAGCAGCCGGATCGATCGAACCGCAGACGCGCGCCGCCGCGGCCGGATATGCTCGACCGATGACCGACACGTTGGTTCGCAGCATTATCCGAGTGGTCGTCGTCTTCGCAACCTTCGCGGCCGCCTATCTGTTCATAATCCGGCCGATTGTCAGCACGACCGACAAGGCATTCGACCTTGGCAGCGGAATCACCGACCAAATCAACCGATCGCTCGACGACGCCGACATCACCTCGGTCGATGTCGACAAGATTGAGCGCCAAAGCGCCCGTCTGCAGTCGCAACTCAAAACACCCAAGCAAGCCCAGCGGGTCGGTGACTGCGCCGAGCGATTCGGCGCCGATGTCGAAGCGATCCTGCGCTGCGCCCAGCTCGGAAACTAGGTTCGTCGGGTACCGGGCCGCGATCCGCGGCGCGCTCGTCCTGACCGCGCTTGTCCTGACCGCGCTTGTCCTCGCCGCCACGGGACGAGCGGATTCGCCGGTCCGGCGCTCCTTCCACGGCGTCGTCGTCCAATCACCGCTCGACAGCGAGGACATCTCGCGGATGCGCCACGGCCGAGTCGGGACGGTTCGGCTGCTGATCCCGTGGAACATCGTCGAGCGGACCGAGGGTCGCTATGACTTTTCGAAGCTGGATCGCGAGTTCGCTGCGATTGCGAGCGCCGGGGCGAGGCCGCAGCCGTTCGTCTTCGGATCGCCGCGCTGGCTACGAGCAGAACCTTCGATTCCGCCGCCGCTCACCACCCCGGGCGCCGGGGGTTGGCGGGCCTTTCTGATCGCGGTGACAGCCCGCTACGGTCGCGACGGAACCTTCTGGAGGGGCCGCGGAGAGACCGCCGCAGTCAAGCGGTGGCAGATTTGGAACGAGGCGAACCTCGACGGACTGTGGGCTCCGCAGGCCGATCCACACGCCTACGGTCGGCTGCTTCGAATCTCCGAGCGGGCGATCCATGCAGTCGACCGCCGCGCCGAAATCGTACTGAGCGGGTTGGCCCCAACGGGAGCCGGGATTTACCCGGGCGAGTTTCTGCGCCAGCTCTACCGCTCACCGCGCGTAGTTCGGGCCTTCGATTCGGTCGCGCTCCACCCCTACGGCACCACGGTCGGCGATGTTCGGCGCCAGGTGCAGGGGCTACGCAAGGTGATGCGACGCGGCGGGACCCCAAAGAGGCCACTGCTGGTGACCGAGATCGGCTGGGGCTCCGACGGTCCACGCGGCCGTTCGCTCGCCGGCAGCGACAAAATGCAAGCGAGGCTTCTTACTCGCACCTACTCGTTACTCGCTCGCAACCGCTTCCGCTGGCGAATTCCGAGCGTTGCCTGGTTTGCTTGGCGCGACACCAACGGCGCCGCGATCTGTCACTTCTGCTTCAGCTCCGGGCTGTTCGAGAACGGTGGCCGAGCAAAGCCCGCCTGGAAAGCCTGGAAGCGCTCGGCTCGGGAGTGGCGCGCCAAGCCATAGGATATCTCGCCCCGGCGCTCACGCTCGTGACCGGCCGAAGCGGAGCTGGCGCCGGTCACTTCGGAGCGGCGCGACCACCAAAGTAGGCGCCGCCGCCGAGGGCGCGATCGAATCCCAACCACGCCTCCCCGTCGGGCAGTGCACTCTCGATCCGATCGAAGCTGCCGAGGGTTCCGCCGAGGTTGTCCATCGCGTGGACCAAGGTCGCTTCGCGGGTCGCCGGAACGACCGGCGAGCCGTGTTCAAGCTTGCCGTGGTGCGACAGGATGATGTGCAGGACGGCCTTGGCAAGGCCGGGATCGAAGCCGCCAATCGACTCGATCTCGCGTCGCACCATGTAGTAGCCAAGCGGGATCTCGCCGTGCAGGCGCCCGAGATCAGTCAGGTCGATCGCGAGCGGATCGTCGTTGTAGGCCTCGGTCTTGCCGATATCGTGAAGTAGCGCCCCGGTGACGGCGACATCGCGATCGATCCCACCGAAGGTTGCGGCCGCAGCGCTGACCGCCTCGGCGACCGAGACGGTGTGGTCGAGCAACCCGTGAACGAATGCCTGGTGGTAATGCTTCGCCGCCGGAGCAATCCGAATTCGGCTCCAACGTGGGCTCTCGAGGCCAAAGAACCGGTCCAGCAGCGCCCGCAGGTCGGGAGTTTGAATCGTCTCCAACAGTTCCCTTAGCTTTCGCTCAAGCCGTTCGATCGGGATCGGCCCGCCGCCGATCAGATCGGCCGGGTCGTACTCCTCAGCCAGCGCGGCCCGTACCCGATCGATCACGATCGCGCTGCCCCACTGCGCGCTGACCTCGTACCGACCGCTGACCCAAACAACCGCGCCGGGGCGACAGATCTCGTGGCGCTCCTCGACCCGATCCCAGACCTTGGCGTCGGTCGAACCGGACGAGTCGGAAAGAACCAGCTTCAACCACTCCCCACCGCGCTTGGTCGGTCGACGACTTCGATCACGAATCGCGTAGGCCCCCTCAACCGGTTCGCCGTCGACCAGCGATCCGAGTTCGCGGTGAGCGAACAGGCCGACTACCGCCGGGGGTTCGACCGAAAGTTCTGCTTGTCTGCTCGCCTCCACGGGCACCCACCGTAAACCCCCCCTCGGACGCACCTTGGGTATTTCGCGCCGGTGACGATCTGGGCAGCTACGGCGGCGCTCACCGGGTCAAATCGTCGAGTAGTACGCGCAGTTCGGCCAGCTCGGCTTCGATCCGCTCGACCCGATCGCTCAGCGAGCGGAATTCGTTGTCACCAGCGAAATCGCGGTGCGGGGCCGCCACAGCGGGTATCGAGCCCGAAGCCGGGTGCCCGTCGGCGTCATCTTGATCGATCCCGTAGCGGTGGCGGAAGCGTTCCTCCTTTTGGCCGGGGCGACGCGGCAGGCGCTCCACAAGGTCGGTTGCAATCATCGCCCCAAGCAGCTCGAGAACCGCTTCGACACCCGCAAACTCGTGCAGGCGCCGAGTCCTCTGCGAGAGCTCTCCGGGCGTTTGCGGCCCACGAAGCAGCAAGACCGCCAGGATCGCGAGCTGATCGGCGCCAAGGCTAAGCTCGGTGTCAATCAGGTGCCGAAACTTTGATACCCGTCCACTGTGACCGGCAACCGAACGTGCCCATCGACGCCGGACCAAGCGCGCCGCCGCCTCGCGAACGATCTCCTCGTCGTAGTCGACTACGGGATCACGGTTGGTCGCCTGGTTGCAAGCCGTTCGTAATCCGTTCAGGGTCAGCGGATAGCTCTCGGGCGTTACCCGCTGCTTTTCGAGCAGGCAGCCAAGGACGCGAATCTCGGGGTCGGTCAACTCCATCGGTGCCCGAGCGTACATTGGGAACCCGCCAACCGGCGGAACCGAACCCCAGAACCTGCCCACCGAAGCCAAGCGGGGTGTAAGGTTGGTCGTGGTTCGATCGCAGCGGGGAACGACGGCGATCGGAGATAGAGGATGGATCGATCGCAAGCACACTCCTCGGCACGGATCGGTGCCGTAATCGCAGCCGCACTTGCATTTGGGACGACGGCACTCGCCGCGATCGTGATCGCCACGCCAGCGCCCGGAGTCGGCCCCGACCCGCGACCAAACGTCTTGGTGGTAATGACCGACGATCAAACCGTCGCCTCACTGGCCTCGATGCCCCATGTCCAGCAGCTACTGGTGGACGAGGGGACGCGCTTTGATAACCACATCGTCAACTTCCCACTCTGCTGTCCGTCCCGCTCAACCTTTGTAACGGGCCAGTACGCGCACAACCACGGCGTTGTCCTCGGCACTGGTTTTTACCTGCTCGATTCCAGCAAGACGATTGCGGTCTGGCTGCAGCAAGCCGGTTACCGAACCGGCTACATCGGCAAGTATTTGAACGGCTACGGGCTGGGCGCATCGGACTACGTTCGGGAGTTCGTACCACCCGGCTGGGACGAGTGGCACGCCGCTTTGCCAAACGACCAATCCGTCCAAAACTACGACCTGAGCGAGAACGGCCAGGTCAACCACTACGGCGATAACCCCAATGAGTTCAAGGGCACCGTCCTGACCGACCGGGCACTCGACTTCATCGCCAGGAACGGTCCCGAGCCTGCGCCGTTCTTCTTGACGGTCGGCTACACGGCGCCTCATATCGCCCCCCAGGTCCCCGGCTCGCCCTGCACTGACGCCGCCGCTCCGGCACCGGCCGACCTCGGCGCGTTGGCCGGGACCCCGCTGCCAACTCGCGCATCGTTCAACGAGGCCGATGTCAGCGACAAACCGGCGGAGATTCGAAAACGAAACCAATTGTCAGCCGCAGCGGTCGGCGAAGCCAGAACCCGCAATCAGTGCGCGCTCGAATCGCTGATCCACGTCGACAACGCGGTTGCGTCGATGGTCGACGAACTCACTTCGCTCGGTGAGCTTGACAACACGCTGATCATCTTCGTTTCCGACAACGGTGAGTTCAACGGAGAGCACCGCATCCCGACCGGCAAGCTGCTCCCCTACGACGAGTCGATACGGGTTCCATTGGTAGTCCGCGGACCGGGTTTCCCGGCCGGAGCCACGAACGACGCGATTACCTCAAACGCGGACCTGGCACCGACGATTCTCGCGGCGTCCGGCGCTGACTCGGACCTGCGCAGCGACGGTATCCCGCTGCAGCAAACGCTGAGCGACCCCCCGACCGGGCGAGCCGCCTTAGTCGAGATGCCTATCTCGACGACGCCCCGGATCGAGCCCTACGACGCGATCCGAACCCGCCGTTACGCCTATGTCGAGTATGCGACCGGCGAGCGTGAGCTTTACGACCTGGCCAGCGACCCGCAGGAGCTGGTCAGCCTGCACGACGATCCGGGCTACAGCGAGGTGATGTGGTCACTCGCGCGACGGCTCGAGCAGCTTCGCACCTGCGCGGGACGAAGCTGTTGGGCACCCGCGGGTCCGCTGCCAGAACCCGGCTCGAGCATGCCGCCGCCAGCAACCGGTCCCCCAACCACCAGACCCGGCGGCACTCCGGGGCGGCCGCCGTGCCGAGACAGCTCCGATGGCACCGAGATCTGCCAGTTAGTCGGCGGACCGGCGTTCACAACCCCGGACGGGCTTGCGGTTTCGGCGTCCAGTGGCGAAATCTACGTAGCTGACTCAGGAACAAATCAACTCTTGAGGCTTGGCCCGTCCGGGGATCTCGTTGTCATCTGGGGCGGTCGCGGTACCCTGCCGGGTCAAACGATCGCGCCGCGCGCAACCGCGATCGCAGCGAACGGCGATGTCTATGTCGCCGACAGCGGAAACGACCGTATCCAACGGTTCTCGGCGAGCGGCGAGTTCGTCTCTGAGTTCGGGCCGCTCGCCCCGGGCGGTGGATTGACCAACCCGACCTCGCTCGCCGTTTCGCCTGGCGGTGAGGTCGTGGTCGCCGACACGGACGCCGACCGAATCGTCACCTTCGGGGGCGACGGGACCTATCTGCGTAGTTGGGGCGATCGCGGATCTGCACCGGGGCAGTTTGATTCGCCGAGCGGGGTCACTGTCGCCGCCGACGGTTCGATTTACGTCGCTGATTCGGGCAACGACCGGATCCAGGTGCTCGATCCGCTCGGCGCACCGCTGCGCTCGTTTGGCGGACCTGGCGCCGCTGCGGGTCAGCTCAGCTACCCGCGCGGAATCGCGTTGAGCGGGGGTGATCTGCTGGTCGCCGATTCGGGCAACTCCAGGGTGCAGCGGTTCAGCGCCGCCGGTGACCCTGTAGCGATTTACGGACAACGTGGGATCGGCCCCGGCGAACTGATCGCTCCGCGTGGGATCGCCGCGACCGCCGATGGTGGATTCCTTGTCAGCGACGGTTTTACGGCGCGGATCCAACAGTTCGGTCCAACCGGCGAACTCGAAGCGGTTTGGGGTCGAGGTCGTGAGCCCGGCGCGTTCAGGGAGGCCCGCGGGATCGCGGTCAGCCGCCAGGGCGATATTTACGTCGCCGACCGCGACAACAACCGAGTCCAACACTTCGATTCGTCCGGCGGATTCATCCAGATCTGGGGAAGCGCGGGCGAGGGCAACGGGCAGTTCCGCAAACCTACCGGCGTCGCTATCAACGCGGCGGGACGGATACTGGTCGCCGAGCGTGACAGCGTCCAAACCTTCCGGCCCGACGGGCGCTTTTTCGCCAAGTTCGGGACCTACGGATCAGGAGCCGAGCAGGTGAGCGATCCGCTCGGGCTCGCAATTGGTCCGAGCGATGACACCTATGTGGTCAGCGATCTGGCCTACGGCGGTTCGAGCCGGGTCAGCCGCTGGGATTCGGCGGGCCACTGGCTTGGCTCCTTCGGCACCTACGGCAACGCGCCCGGTGAATTCGAAGGGATCGTGGGGATCGCGGTCGGGCCATTCGGGGATGTCTACACAATCGAGTATGTCGGCCCCAGGATTCAACGGCTGAGCGCGTCCGGAGATCCGATCTCGCAATGGGGTGGACCCGGCAGCGGGGACGGGGCGCT
>JAHEXU010000119.1 GCA_023251975.1 bacterium
AGCCCGGCGTCGCTGATCAGCCGCTCCTCATCGAACTCCACGCGTACCGAGTCGAGGCTTGCCGGCCCGTCGGGAATGTCCGAATCATCATGCACCATTTGGGTGTCCTCCTGTCGGGGCCCCAGTCGCTGGTTGCGTCTGCTGCAAAAGCCCTGCTTAAGACGATATTTAAGCACCTGGCTCGGACGGAATCGGCGCCATTTTCGGTGGATCTAGGATAAGAGCTGCCGTCGGCGACCCGACTTCGGGATCGCGTCGGTATCGCTCCTTCCGCGGATCCGGCGCGTAAGGCCGCGGAATTTTGCGCGCCGTAGGGCCAAGGGCCGAGCAGGTCCCGAATTAGTCGGGGCGCTTGGCCAGGCGGGCTGCGTAGACGGCCATACCGGTTGGGGTCCCCTTGCCGCGGAAGATCAGTTTGCGGCGAAATCGCAGCGCCGCGTCATCGAGCGAGGCTTCGCGGGTTGCGTCTGAGACCAGGACCTCGCCGCCCTTTGCGGCCTCGGCGACACGGGCCGCGATGTTGACATCGACCCCGATGTAGTCGGCGCCGACCCGGCGCGGTCGCCCCAGGTGGACTCCGGCTCGCAGCGCCGGCCTGTAGCCGTCTTGGTCGATCGCCGCGATCGCGGCAACCGAGCCGATCGCGGCCCGGGTTGCTGCCACCGGGTCGGAGAAGGCCGCCATCGCACCGTCGCCGAGCCGCTTCACGATCTCTCCGCCGGCTCGTCTGACAACCGGGGTCTGGGCCTCGTCAATCGCCCGCAGCAGCGCCAGCGCCGCCTCGTCTCCCGCCTTCAGCGACCACTTCGAGAACCCGACCAGGTCGGTGAACAGGATCGCGACATCGATCTCGCCACTCGCCGAGCCGTGCGCGTCGGACAGCGCCCGGTACAGCTGCAACGCCCCGAGGCCGAGTTCGCGGAGCGCGCTGGGACGCTGATTTCCCGCCTCGCTGATCCGTCGCGCCAGCATCTGCGGCGTCTGGTCACCCGCCGTCGAGAGGCTGTCGCCGTATTCGCTGTCGCCGGGCAGGACCCGCCGCGCCAGGTGGGTCAGGTGGGCGAGCTGTTCGCGGGCGCTCGGAGCATCCGTCGTCAGGTTCAGGTCGACGATCTCGACCGCCGAGTCGTCGGCTGCATCCTCGGCCGCGTCGTCGGCTTCGTCATCGGCTTCGATTTCGGATTGCATCACCGCCGAGGCTACAAAATGCCGCCGTGGGGGCGTCGATTCGGTTCGGGATGGAACTGTGGCGCCGCATCGGATAGGCTCGCGTTCGATGGATCTCTCCAAAGTTTCCCGATCCGAGGTTTACGGCGCCGTGGCAGCGCTGATCCTGCTGGCGACGCTGCTCTTTTTGAACTGGTACGGCCTTACCGAGACCGACGCCCGGGTCAACGAGGGGATCGACTTCATCTGCGGCGACGACAACTACTCGTGTACGGGTTTCGCGACCTTCCCGATCTTGCGCTGGCTCCTCGTCTTGGCCTGTTCGGCGCCGCTGGTCCTTGCCTGGATCCTGGCGCGTGGCCACAAACTTTCCTGGGCTCCGGGCGAGATGACGATGGTGGTTGGCTTTGCAGCCTTCGTCCTGATCGCATACAACGGGATCCTCGACAAGCCCGGCAAGGTCGGAGCCGAGATCGGGGTCACCCTCGAGCCCGGTTACTTCATCGCCCTCGCTGCCTCGATCGGGATCGCCGCTTCGGGGGTGTTGCGGCTGATGGAGTCGCAGAAGGGCAACCTGCGCAAGGCACCCGGAACGGTCTGAGGTGCCACCTTCGCCGGACCTTCGCTCGGCTGAAGAGCCGGACCGTAACCTCGCGCTCGAGTTGGTTCGAGTAACCGAGTCAGCAGCGCTCGGAGCCGCCCGCTGGGTCGGGCGCGGCGACAAGGAGGCGGCCGACCAAGCTGCGGTCGATGGGATGCGGCGGCTCCTCAGCTCGGTCGCGATGGACGGCTACGTGGTGATTGGCGAGGGCGAAAAGGACGAGGCGCCGATGCTTTACAACGGCGAGGAGATCGGTGACGGCTCGCCGCCGCAGGTCGACATTGCCGTCGATCCGCTCGAGGGGACGACCCTGACCGCGAAGGGAATGCCGTCCGCGCTCGCGGTGATCGCGCTATCCGATCGCGGCACGATGTTCGATCCCGGTCCCTGCGTCTACATGGAGAAGATGGCGGCCGGACCGGAGATCGCCGATTGCTTAAGTTTTCAGATCCCGGTCGACGAGGTGGTCCGGCGAATCGCCGATCGCCGCGGCGTAAGCACGACCGAGGTGACGACGGTGATCTTGGATCGTGACCGCCACGCCGACGGGATTGATCGAATCCGCCAGGCTGGCGGTCGGATCAGGCTGATCAGCGACGGGGATGTCGCCGCGGCGCTGCTGGCGGTTAGCCCCGGCACCGGGGTGGACCTGTTGTGGGGGATCGGCGGCACCCCCGAAGGGGTTATCTCGGCGGCCGCGATCAAATGCCTCGGCGGCGAGCTGCTGGGTCGGCTGTGGCCGCGTAGCGATCAGGAGGCCGCCGCCGCCGCTGCCGCCGGCTACGACGTTGGTCGGGTCCTGACCTGCGACGACCTGGTCCGGGGGGACAACGCCTTTTTTGCCGCCACCGGGGTAACCGACGGCGATCTTCTGCAGGGGGTCCGCTACATCGCCGCCGGCAAGGCGACGACCGAGTCGCTGGTGATGCGATCGCGCTCCGGCACCGTTCGCAAGATCCATGCCGTTCACGACAGTTCGAAGCTGGTCCACGTATCCGGCGGGGCGAAGACCAAGGGCGCGCTAGCGCGCGCGCTAAATTAGGTTTTGGGCCTGAGCTGGCGCCTCGGCGCCCTCGCCCGGGTCGCGATGCGAGTCCAGCTCGCTCAGTGAGCCGGTGTCGTGCAGCTCGAAGCGCAGCGCGTTGGTCACCGCGCCAGAGAGAAGGATCAGGCTGATCAGGTAGAACCAGACCAGCGCGATCAAAACGAAGCTGACGGTTCGGCCGAACTGCCCGATCGTCGAGATGTTGACGAGGTAAAAGGGGAAGGCGGCGTTGGCGGTGCTGATCAGGATGGTTGCGAACAGCGCCCCCGGCCAGACGCCGCGCCACGGCAGGTGGCCCTTCGGGACCGCCCAGTAGATCAAGCACAACATCAGGAAGATGATCGTCAGCCCGCCGACGATCAAGATCAGGTTTGCGATCAGGTCGATCCCGTCGAGTCCGAGCGGAAGGTCGTCGGTCCCGGCAATCACCAGCCCCTCGATCGCCGGGATCGCGATGCTCGCGGCGAGGAAGATCGCGACCACGAACAACATCAGGATCGAGAATCGTTTCTGCTCGACCCAGCCGCGACACTCGACGTGGTAGATGCGACAGAACGCGGTATCCATCGCCCCCCAAAACGAGGCGCCGATCCAGAGCCCGGCGATCGAGGCGACGATCCCGATCTCGGTCGAGTTTTGGCGCACCCTGTCGAGCGCGTTGGTCAGCGTCTCCTGCTCGGTGTCGGGAAAGATTTGCTGCAGATCCGATAGGGCGCTGTGCTCGGCCGAGTCGCTTTGCAGGACCTGGCCGAAGATGAACAAGACCAAGAGCGCGAACGGGAACAGCGCTAACATCAGGTTGTAGGCGACCATCGCCGACATCCCGGTGATGTTCTCGCGGTAAGCCCGGACCCAGAAGGCCCGCAGCGCCCGCCTCAGCCTCGATCTCAACGTCGCTCGACGGCTCCGCGGAGGGCTCCGGCGGCCCGTCCGGCGATCCGCAGCCCGGCGGCTGCGACCTGCGACGCCGCGTTGACGCTGAGCTTTGCAAGCTCCTCAAGCTCGTTCGGGGCGTCGGCTGCAAGGGGTCCGGGCGGCGGGCTTTGCGCCGGCCCACCTGCCGAGGCAGCGACCTTTCGAGTCGGTGATTCGGCAGCGCTCGCGTCACCGCGGCTCGGGCTGCGAACTCCGGGGCGCGAGCGCGGCAGGCCGGAAAAGATCCCGGGATCTTCGCTTGCGCTGGGGTCGTTTTGATCGCTCTGACTCATCGGTTTCAGCTCGTCGCAGGCTGCAAGGTCGAGCATATAAGCCGGGCGACACGAAACCATTGTCCCTGCGCGGTGTTAGGGAAGTGGGCGGTCTCGCCCGCGGAAACGGTGCTTGGTCTTGACTTCAAAAAATATAGCGATTAGAATGCCTCCAGATTGCTTGAGCGGGGCGCCTGCCTGCCCTCGGAATATCCGCCATCGTGGGCCGATCGGCCTCCTTTACGCGCAAGACGTGGCACTCGCGCAAGCACTCTGCGGCGCTACCCTCCCCGGGGGCGCCAAACGATCTTTCTTGTTCATTCGCGCGGAGTAGTAGGAGCAAAACGTGTTGGTTGCAGAGCTTCAAGAGCTAGAAGAGGTAAAGAACCTCGTCGCCAAGGGCCAACAGGTCGGCGTGCTCAATTTTGGTGAGGTCGCCGCGGCGATCGCCGAGGTCGATGTCGACGAATCCGATATCGAGGAGCTTTACGGCCACCTCGAGCGGGCCGGGATCGAGCTGGTAGAGGATGTCGACCCGGCGCAGGCCGATCAGCCCGAACGCGACGACGGTAAGCGCCGCCGCGGCGCCAAGAAGGGGCCGCTTGATCTGCGCCCCGAGATGACCACAGACTCGCTGCAGCTGTTCCTCAAGGACATCGGCAAGGTGCGGCTTCTGACCGCTGCCGAGGAGGTCGAGCTGGCAAAGCGGATCGAACGGGGTGATCTCGCCGCCAAGGAGAAGATGGTCGAGTCGAACCTGCGGCTGGTCGTCTCAATCGCGAAGAACTATCGAAATCAGGGCTTGCCGTTCCTCGACTTGATCCAGGAGGGCACGCTCGGGCTGGTTCGTGCCGCGGAGAAGTTCGACTACCGCAAGGGCTTCAAGTTCTCGACCTACGCGACCTGGTGGATTCGCCAAGCGATCGCCCGCGCCCTCGCGGATAAGGCGAGGACGATCCGGATCCCGGTTCACGTCGTTGAGAAGCTGAACAAGATCGGCCGAGCCGAGCGCAAGCTCGTTACCGAACTCGGTCGCGAGCCGACCCCGGAGGAGATCGCCGAGGTCACCGGGATCGAGCCTGACGAGGTCGATTCGATCAAGCGTTCCGCCCAGGCCCCGATCTCGCTGGAGAAGCCGGTCGGAGACGAGGAGGAATCGGAGTTCGGCCAGTTCATCGCCGACGAGAAGGCCGAATCGCCGTTTGAACGGGCGGCCGACCTTTTGACCAAGGAGGCGCTGAAGGAGGCGCTCGAGAACCTTTCCTACCGGGAGCGGCGTGTTCTTGAGCTTCGCTACGGACTCGGTGGCGAGCATCCGCGCACCCTCGACGAGGTCGGTCGCACCTTCAACGTCACCCGGGAGCGAATCCGCCAGATCGAAAATCAGTCGTTGAAGAAGCTACAGAGCCTCGCCGAGGCTCAAAAGCTCCGCGAAGTCGCCTAGTCAAGCCAGCTTGACGGGCGCGGTCGCCCCGCGTCGGCTTGTGCCGCCGCCGCTCAAGGCGGCGAAGCGGCTGCCGATAGGTAGGTGTCATGTTCGACATCGACGCCGCGCTGAAGTATCTGATTGATTCGGAAGGTTCCGACCTCCACCTCAAGGTCGCTTCGCCGCCGATGATTCGTCGTCGCGGCGCACTTGAGCCAGTTGTCGGGGCGGAGGAACTGACCCCCGAGGACACCCTGGCGGCGCTCGATCGGATCTGCGACAACCAGGAGCTTTTGGCCGATTTTCATCGCAACGGCGAGGCCGACTTCTCCTATGCGCTGCCGGGACTGAGCCGGTATCGGATCAACGCGTTCCGCCAGCGTGGCTCGACCTCGATCGTCTGCCGGGCGATCCCGTTCCTGATCCAGTCGATCGACGACCTCGGACTGCCGCAGGTGATCCGCGATCTCGCCGAGGAGCCGCGCGGGATCATCCTCTTGACCGGGACCACCGGCTCGGGCAAGTCGACCACGCTGGCGGCGATGATCGACCACATCAACACCACCAAGGCGCAGCACATCATCACCTTGGAAGACCCGATCGAGTTCCTGCACCGCGACAAGCGCTCGATCATCAACCAGCGCGAGGTTGGCTCCGACACCGAGAGTTTTGCTCGTGCGATGAAGCGGATCTTGCGCCAGGACCCCGACGTGATCCTGATCGGTGAGATGCGCGACGAGGAGACCGTCAAGACCGCGCTCAGCGCCGCCGAGACCGGGCACCTGGTGCTCTCGACCCTGCACACCCTCGACGCGACCGAAACGATCAACCGGATCGTTGACTTCTTCCCGCCCCACCACCAGCAGCAGGCCCGCGTCATGCTGGCGGCGACCCTGAAGGGGGCGGTTTCGCAGCGTTTGGTCCCGACCGCCGACGGACAGGGCCGGGTTGCGGCCGCCGAGATCCTCGTCGTAACCGGTCGGGTCCAGGATCTGATCCTCAACCCGGAGGAGACCGGCAGGATCTCCGAGGTGATTGCCGAGGGCGAGTACTACGGCATGCAGACCTTCGATCAGTCGCTGATGAAGCACGTCCTGGCGGGAACCGTCGCGGTGGACACCGCAATGGACATGGCTTCGAACCCGCACGACTTCAAGCTGATGCTCGAGGCCGCCGCGCGGGGGTCGAGCGATTACGACGAGATCTTCAACCAGAGTGCCGCCGCCAGCGGCGCCCCGACGCCCCAGCACGAGGCGCCCGCGATCAACATCATCGAGACGGCGCCGACGGCGCTGGCTCCGCTCTCGACCCCGCCCATCGCCGCCCCGCCGCCCATCGCCGCCCCCCTCGGGACCCCGGTCGTTTCGCAGCCAGCGATCCCCGGCCACCCCGGGATTCCCGTGGTCGCGCCGATGCCAGTCGCGGCGATGGCGTTGCCCGCGATGCCGCCGCCTCCAATCCCGGCCCTCGCGAGCCCGAACGGTGCAGCGCTCCCGCCCGCCCCGCTGCCAGCGATGCCGCCGGCGCCGATCGCCCCCGCGCCCCCGCGCTCCCCCGCCCCCGGGGGCGGCTCCGCTCCCCCGCCCGGCTAGTCCCCGCCCGCCTATCCCTTACTTCAGTTCGTAAAGCATTGGAGCTATAATCAAGTTCAGGGTGGTCTGATGAGCGTTTTGAGCGATTCTGAGAGCGATTCTGAGTGTCCGGTTTGCTGCACGGCGGAAATCATCGCCGGCAAATGGACACTGCTCGTAATCCGTGATCTCAGCGATCGAAGTCGCCGCTTTTGCGAGCTTGAGCGCTCGCTTGACGGGATCAGCCCGCGCACCCTTTCGCTTCGTTTGCGCTTGCTCGAAGAGCACGGCATCCTCGACCGCCACACCTACCCCGAGGTGCCGCCGCGGGTCGAGTACGAGCTGACCGAGAAGGGCCGCGAGTTGATCCCGCTGATCACTGCGATGCGCTCCTACGGCGAGCGTTGGCTGCTCGAGGGGTGCTGCGCCGAGCCAACCGTCGCCGCGAGCGGGTCCGAGGCGGCCGCCGCGCTCGCCCGCTGAGTCGGTCCCGCCGCGCTCGCAAGCTCGCTTGCAATCGCAGGAAGCGGGAGCGGGGTTGCGAAATCGCTCAGGGTGGAAGACCTACTCGTAGCCCAGAACCTGAAGATTCTCGCCGCCGAGTCGGCGAAGCGCCTGCGCCGCCTGGTCGATTGCGGCGAAGAGCTTTCGTTCGAGCTCGGCAATGACGGCGCCGTCACCAATTACGAGCCGCAGACGGCGCGGTTCGTCCGTGATCACGCTGACGCGATGCGGGCGATCGACGCCTACCGGACCTCGCGGGCGGCGATCGAAAAGTCCGGATTTGCCGCCGCCTATCTGGAGGCGATGGGTGTGCCGGTGCCGGGCGAGGCCGAGCGCCGCTCCGACCTCGCTGTGCTGGTCTTCCTGTGTCGTCTTTGGGACGGCAGCACCGAGTTTGTGTTCGACGACGACCGGCTCGCCGAGACCGTCCGCGAGTTGCACGAGTCGGCGGCGCCGCCGAGCGGACGGGCCGAGGTGATCGCCCCGATTCTCGGCCTCCAACTCCCGGTCAGCCGGATCGCACTCGGTGACATCAACCTGGTTCGTGCCGATCTGGTTGAGATCCCCGCCGAAGCGCGTCAGGCGCAGGGAAGCGGCTCCGCCGATTGGGAGCCCGCCTACATCGCCGCCGCCCAGATCGACCTCAACGAGGTCCGCGAAGACTCCGCGGACGGTGTCGACCCGATCGCCGAGCGCTTTCATCGCCTAATCACGACCCTGCGGATCTTCAAGCCCGGCGGGGTCGGCCTCGGGCCGCACGCCTGGGTCCGCGCTGGCGGCGCCGATCGGTGGCGCCGGATCGCGACCGGGACGGCGCGGCCGCGCCCCGGCGTCTACCGGATTGCCGACGAGGAGCTGTCGAACCTGGTCGATCTGGCCCGGGCGATCGATGCTCGTCCCGACCGCCTCGATGCGATGCGGCGGTCGCTGGCCCGATTCGAGGTCGGGGTCGAACGCCACGCGATTCTCGACTCGCTGAACGATCACCTGATCGCGCTCCGCTTCATGCTCGAAGGGACCGGCCTCGCCGGCAGCGGGATCGCCACCCGGGTAGCGGCCCTGTGCGCCGACGCCCCGGGTCGCCAGGCGGTCCGCGAGGCGATTGAGCGGGCGATCACTTTGGAGCGCCAGATGTGGAGCGGCGAGGCCCGATCGACCGACTACGCGCCCGCCCGGGTGGCCGGGGAGATCGAGGACCTGACCCGGATCATCTTGCGCCGGGTGATTCGCGGCGAGGTTGGGATCGACCTGCGCGCCGCTGCCGATCAGCTGCTGCTCGGCGAGAACGACAGGGCGAGTGCGGCCTGGGGATTGATCGATCCTCGGGGGATCGGCGCCGACCGCGAAATCGTGGTTGACGCGATCGCCGCCGACGCCAACGATGAAACTGAGCCCGACAACGACCCCGATCCCGGCAGCGAGCTCGACCACCCGGACGAGGATCGCGACGACGACGAAGGAGACAGCGAAGTGGAAACGATCGAACTGGAGGCGCTCAGCGCCGCGGATGTTTTCGAGGCCTTCGAGGCCGAAACCAGCGAGGTTGAGGTCGTCCGCGGCTCCACCGAGCCGGTAATTCTGTCGTGGTTTGACGAGATCGAGGCCGAGGTCAACGGGTCGACCCTGGAATGGCCGGCCCGCTCTGAGGTGCCGACCTTCATTACGCCGCCGGCAAAGGTTGAGAAGCGGCCCGCCGAGACGGCGCCGCACCGGGCCGTCCGGCGCAGCGGCCAGGCCGCGCGACGGGTCCAGTTCCTGTTCCCTGAGCCGGGCGAGACCCGCTGGAGCGTCGGCGAACTCGCCTACCAGCGCAAGCAGCGCTCGCGCCGCCGCGCCTCCTGATCGCGCTCCGCCCGGGCTCGTTCCGCCTGGGCGCGCGCGCCAGCGGCGGCTTCAGCCGCCCGACTCGGCCAGCGCTCGGCGCTCGGTCCGGTCGGCGAACAGGTAGCGGTTGACCGCCAGCAGCCCGCTCAGGTCGTGGACATCGGAGTCGAGGTAGGGGACCTCGATCACCCGCTCGGCGTTCATCTCGGCCGTCAGGCTGCGAATGTTGGCGCGATCACGGACGGTCAGCGCCCGGTAGTCGACGAAGTTGTCGGTCACCCGCTCGGCCAGCTCCGGGTTGTCGAGCCGCTCGCTCAATTCGGCGAGCAGATCCTCGCGCTCGACCGCGACCGCACCCTCGGCGTGGACCTTGTTGACGACGACGCCGCCAAACGGCAACTCCGCCTCAATCAGCTTGCGGTGGAAGTAGACCGCTTCCGATATAGGGTCTCCGGCCGGACCGCAGACCACCAAAAACGTCGAGCGCTCGTCGGCGAGCAACTCGTTGACGCGCTTCGCCCGCTCTTGGAAGCCGCCGACCATGCCGCTGAAGGCGTTGAAGAACTCCGACAGGTCCTCGATCAAGTCGAGCCCGGTGATCCGCTTTAGGACCGAGAAGACAACCCCGGTGCCGCGCCCGACGAGCTTCATTCCGAGCCCGGTCGGCTTCAAAAAGACCCGCAAAGAGTTGCCTTCGATGAACTGGGTGAGGCGCTTTGGTGCCTCGAGGAAGTCGAGCGCGTTGCGGCTCGGCGGGGTGTCGAGGACCAGTAGGTCGTAGCGATCCTCGGAATGGATCTCAAAGAGCTTCTCCATCGCCATGTATTCCTGCGAGCCGGCAAGGGCGTTGGAGATTTGGCGGTAAATTCGGTTCTCGAGGATCTTGTCGCGGGTTTCGGCGTCTGGGGCGTGCTTTTTGACGACCTCGTCAAAGGTCTGCTTGGAGTCGAGCATCATTGCCCAAAGCTCGCCCTCTCCCGGGTCGATCCCAGCGGCGGTAAACAGCGCCGGGTCGACCTGGCGCTCGGTGTTGCCGAGCTCGGGCAGGCCGAGCGAGTCGGCGAGGCGCTTTGCCGGGTCGATCGTCAGCACCGCCACCTTGAGCCCGCGCGCCGCCATCCCGGCTGCGATCGCCGCCGAGGTGGTCGTCTTGCCGACCCCGCCGGAGCCGGCACAGATGCAGACGCCCTTCCCCGCGAGGATCTCGGCGACCCCGCTCATCGCGGCGCTCCGACCGCGCCGCTTTGCTCCAGCACTTCGGCCAGCAGCTCGAGCTGTTCGACCCCGATCGCCGGGGCAAACAGGTAGGGCAGCTCGCCGATCGGCGCGCTCGTCAGCTCGCCGAGACGGGCCCGTTGGCGGTGCTGGTCGCGAGCGCGGTTGGCCTGGCTCAGCGCGGCTCGGATCGCGACCGCGCCGGGCCCGCCCTCGGCCGCGCCGAGCGCCTCCCGCAGCGTCGTCTCTTCGGCCTCCTCAAATCGCTTCGGGTAGAGCGCGTTGAGGATGATCGCGTCGACCGAAACCCCAACCGTTTCGCTCAGCGCGCTTTCCAGGCTCACGGTCTCGTTGACCGGCATCTCCTCCGGCAGCGCCACGATTACGACCCCGGTGCGCTCGTGCTCGGTTAGCTGACGGTCGATCGTCTTCGCCTGGTTTGCCATCGGGCCGACCCGGGCGATTTCGGCAAAGGTGCGCGGCGTCTGCAGGAATCCGATCCCGTGACCGGTCGCGGGCGAGTCGACGATCACCAGGTCATAGGGCTCGCTGTGCTTCGCCTTGCGCTGATTGAGGCCGAGCTCCCAGATCTTTCCGATCGTCACCATCTCGCGCAGCCCCGGGGTCGCCGCGGCCAGATAGCTGAAGATCCGGCTCTTGTAGAGCAGGTCGCTCATTGCCTTGACCGGCAGCTGGAGCTCCAGGTATTCGCGTAGCGAGCGGTCCGGATCGATCGAGATCGCCGACAAATCGCGCCGCAGCTCGACCTCGTGGAAGCCGATTTCGGCCCGCTTGAAGATCCGCGAAGCGTGTTCTTGAGCCGAAACCTCGCAGACGATCGTCCGCCTGCCGCGGCGCGCCGCGGCAAGGCCGAGCGCCAGCGAGACGGTCGTCTTGCCGACCCCGCCTTTGCCGGTGACAAAGACGAGCCGCTTGTCGAGCAGAGTGGTCATTGCGGTGCAATTCTCGCAGTCGCTCGCCCGGTTTGATCTGGCCGATCCCTTGCAGGCGGCGATTTGTGGGCGGGTCTTTGAAGGAAACCGCCTCGGCGGTGAGAAATACGCCGTGAGATGGG
>JAHEXU010000120.1 GCA_023251975.1 bacterium
CGATCGGGTCCGTTGCGGTCCAGGTCGAGAAGAGGTGAGGGCCGACCCGAGCGATCGGGTCGCTCGGGCCTGCGAACGCCGGTAGGACAAGCGACACGACGGGCAGGCCGAGGTGGACGCAACTCCTTCCGATCAACTGGGTGCGGCGCCGGGGCTGAAGGGAAGCCGTCGACGGTGAACGAGTAATCTTGCAGCCACGCGCTTGCGATCAGCGGATTGCGTCAGTTCCGCGAAGTCCTCTCCCTTGAACAGCAAGCGCTTGCCCGTCCAGATCGTGAGCGCATAGGCGAAGCCGTCCCCGATGTTGAGCGCGGCAGGGTGGCGACCCCGACCGAAGCGACGCCACGCCCTGCGGGCGATCTCGGCCTGCTCAGCGTCAAACCGCGACGACCTCGAAACCCGCCCGATGCAGGATGATGATGAGCATCGACGGCGCCGTCCTGGCAGGTCCAGGGCTCGATTTGTTTCCCTGTCGGCCGCCTTCCCTGCGCGGGCCTCCAGCACGATCGAGACCTCGAGCAGGGTCGCGGCTGAGACCATTCGCCGCCTAGATGACTAGTTCCACGCCTCCGCCACGTAGGCAACAAGTGATCGCGGCGCCCGGCCCAGCATGTGGTTCAGCGAAATCGCAGCCGCAAAGGCAACGAAACGAGTCGCCAAGCGGTTCTGATCCCAGTCAGTGTCCGTGCCCCGTGTCGCTCAAGCGTCAGCAGATCCTTCATCGTCCGAAAGATCGACTCGACGCGCCAGCGAATCGGTGCCAGATGGGGACCTCGCCCTGGCTCGTCCTTTCGCTTGGGGCGAACGACCGTCGCACCAAGCGTTGCTGCATCAGCCTCGAACTCGCGTCCGGCGTAGCCCCTGTCGCCGAGCACAATGGCGTAATCGAACTCGATCGCTGAGAGTCGAGGTCGGCGAGTATCGGGACTCCTTGAGTCGTGGTGGGTTTTATCACCAGCCGACTTCGACCTGCCGCTGCTATTTCCCTGCCGCAGGGTGCTTTACGGGGTTAGGGCCGCGGAACTAGTTATCTCAGTTTCAGTCAGTTCATTTCGATCACGACCTTGCCCTTGGCCCGGCCGCCTTCGACGTGGTCGAGGGCGAGTGCGACGTCGGCGAAGGGGTAGGTGCGTTCGACGATCGGTCGCAGGACACCGGCGTCGATCAGCTTCGTGATCTCCTCGAGGTGGGCGCCGCTGGCTCGCATGAACAAGAACGAGTAGCGCACGCCCTGGCGCCGCGCCGCGCGGCGGATCTTGAAGCTGAGCACCGACATCAGAAGGTGCAGCGGTCGCGCCAGGCTCTGTCGGCGGGCGAACTCACGGTCGGGTGGGCCGGCAATGCCGATCGCGAGACCGCCTGGTTTCAGGACCCGTAGCGACTTCGCCAGGGTGTCGCCGCTTTGGGAGTCGACCACGATGTCGTAATCACTCAGGAGGGCCTCAAAGTCCTGCCTGCGGTAATCGATCACGAGGTCGGCACCGAGGTCGCCTACCCATTCGACGTTGCTGGTGCCGGTTGTCGTTGCGACCGTCGCCCCGAGGTGTTTTGCGAGCTGGATCGCGTAGGTGCCCACGCCGCCGGAGCCCGCATGGATCAGGACCTTATCGCCGGGTTGGACATCGGCCAGCTCGACGAGCGCCTGCCATGCGGTCAGCGCGACCAGCGGGGCGGCGCCGGCTTCGAGCATCGAGAGGCTCGTGGGCTTGGTCGCGAGGTCGTCTTCGTGCGCGGCGATGCTCTGTGCAAAGGTGCCGATGCGGTGGTCGCGCACCCGCCCGTAGACCTCATCGCCAACCTTGAAGCGAGTCACCGCGGAGCCGACCTCGGTGACGACGCCGGCGAGGTCGTGCCCGAGCGCGAACGGGGTTTTGTAGGGCAGCAGGGGCTTGAACACCCCGTCACGAATCTTGACATCGAGCAGATTGACGCCGGCGGCGTCGATCTTGACGCGGACATCGTGGTCGCCTACGGGAGGATCGGCGATCTCGACCGCCTCGATTTGACGCTTGTACTTCTGGACGAGATAGGCCTTCATGGTTGGTCCTTGCCGGCGGGCGGTTGGTTGGGCAGCCCGGTCGTGGTGGTTATGGAAGCGAGCTCAACCGCGCGGCGGATCGAAGCTGGACGAAAGGCGGTACGGTCGACGATCGCCTGCACCAAGCCAGGGGCAAGCGCAGCCGGGCCGAGGCGGCGGGGGGAGATGATGCGGGCGGAGCGGCGCTCGAGACCGCGAACGATGTCGGCGACCACCGTCTCCAGTGGCACCGTCTGGAAGATGCCGCGGAAGTCGTTGACGAGCTCGACCGCGGCCGGGCTGTCGAGCGCATCGCTGATCATCGGCGTCCGGAAGATGATCGGGTGGACGCTGCCGACGGTCACACCGATCGTCCGCATCTCGAGGCGCAGCGTGTCGCACAGCGCCCAGACCCCGGACTTGCTGGCGGCGTAACTGCCAAGCAGTGGCGGGTGGAGGAAGCCGACCATCGAGGACATCGCCAACAGGTGGCCGCGTTGCTCGGCGACGTGTGGCGCGGCCGCCCTAAAAGTTCGCCAGACGCCGTTTAGGTTGATGTCGATAACGCGGTTCCAATCTGTGGCGGAGGTCGCGCCGAGCGTGGTGGCGCTACCGAGGACACCAGCCGCGGCAACGACGACATCCAGTCGGCCAAAGTGCCCCCGGACCGAGCGCATGACTTCGGTCATCTGGTCGAGGTCGCGAACGTCCCCAACCCAGCCAGCAGCGAGTTGGCCGCCGCCGAGCCGCTCAGCTGCCGCCGCAACGGCGGTGGCGTCGAGATCGAGGAGGGCGAGATTGGCGCCCTTGCTGTGAAGGGCGTCGGCGAGGGCGGTCCCGAGGCCGCCAGACGCGCCGGTGATCGCGACCGTGCGGCCTGCGAGGTCGTACCTCATGATGCCTCGAGGAACTCCAGGACTTCGGGGACGAACTGGTGGTGGTACTGGAAGACACCGCCGTGCCCGGAGTCGGGGTAGATGGTCAGCTTCGCGTTTGGGATCCGGCGCGCGATATCAACGGAGTGACTGCTGGCGACCATTAGGTCGTTGTCGCCGTTGGCCACGAAGATCGGCTGTTGAATCCTGCCGAGGTCGTGGGGCGTCTCGCCAGCGGCGCCACGGATCGCCTTCAGCTGCGCCAGTCGCGCCTGCATCGAGATGCGCTTGTCGCGGTCCTCGGTGCGGTCCTTGAGCCTTGCCAGGTACTCCGTCGCCGCTTGCTTGCCCGCCGGTGTACGGGGGAAGAACAGGAAGTTCCGCGGGTCGAGGCGAGTCAGCGCCGCCTTTAGGTACGCGAGGCCCGCGATCTGGTTCATCTTCTCGATGCCGCCACCGCCGCGGGGGCCGGTCCCGGCGAGGATTGCTCGTCGAACCAGCTCAGGATGCTCGACGATGATCGCCTGGGCGACGCCGCCACCGAGCGAAAAGCCGAGCAGGTCAACCTGTTCGTGACCGAGCCCCCGGATGAAGGTCACGGCGTCGGCGGCCATCGCGTCGATCGTGTGCGGCACCGATCCGCTCGAACCGCCGACTCCCCGGTTGTCGAAGGTGATCACGTGGCGAGTCGCGGCGATCGGGTTGATCACAAGGGGATCCCAGTCGTCGAGAACCGCTGTGAAGTGATGGAGGAAGACAAGCGGCACGCCACCGCGCGGCCCGAGCTCGCGGTAGGCGAACGTCACGCCGCCGGCGGTGATCGTGCGTGTCGGCGCGGTGCGCCAGGCCGCGTCGGCGCTGGTCGGTGAGGTGGGTGGAGGAGGGCTCATATACGAAACATATAGCAAACGAGGTACGAAAGCGATACCGAGCGACAAACTCTCGGTATCGTGGAGCGCGTGCCCAGCAAGACCTACGGACAGATGTGCCCGTTGGCCCGCTCGCTAGACATCCTCGGTGAGCGGTGGACTCTGCTCGTGGTCCGCGAGCTTCTGCTCGGGCCGAAGCGCTTCAAGCATCTGCTCGCCGCCTTTCCGTCGATCGGGGCAAACAGGCTCTCCGAGCGGCTGCGCGGGCTCGAGCAGGCAGGGGTCGTTCGCAGGGCGACCCTCCCCGCTCCGGCGGCCGTCCCGGTGTATGAGCTGACGCCGCTTGGCGAGCGCCTGCGCGACCCCTTGCTCAGGCTCGGGCTCTGGGGCCTCGACCTGCCGGTCGACGAGCGAATTGATCCGGCCACCGCTCGCGCCGACTTGATCGCGCTCGGTCTGACCGCGGCGCAGCCCGAACCGCTCGATCCCGCCCGCTGTGAGACCGTCCAGTTCGACATTGGCGATGAGGCGCTCCACCTGCAGTTGCAGGACGGGCGCTTCCTCGCCCGGTCTGGGCCGTCCCCGTCCGCGCCGGTGCTCCGAGTCGCCTGCGATCTCGATTCGTTCATCGCATTGGCGCTACGGGTAATCACGCCCGCGCAGGCGCTGGGCGACGGCAAGCTTGCGATTCTCGCCGGCACCCCGATGGCGCTCGATGAGGTCTTCGAGGTGCTGGTTTACGCGCCCGCTGCAGAACCCGAGCCGCTGACCACGTCAGCTTCGGTTCGCCAGCCTACGGTTGGCTCGGCCGATCGTTGAGATTGCCGGAAACCTGCCGCCGCTGTTCCTACGGCGCTGCACGGGCCGCTATCCGCGTCGGAATCCCGCCCAATTACTGGGTCGGAAGCGAAGCTAGCTCTTCGCTCTCCTCTTGACGGATGGCGCGCAGCAGCAGCCAGGTCATGATCAGATACCAGGCACCAAAGATCGCGGCTGGCAGCCAGAACCCGAGGGCGCCATTCCAGGCGAACGGTCCGGTGTCAAAGAATTCGATCATCGACGCCGGCAGTAGGCCGACCGCTACCCAAAGCTGCATATATCCGGACCACCGCGGGAAGATCGGATCCGCTCGCTGGTCGCTCAGGGTCTGGCTTGCCAGCGCGACGAGCTGCCCCCAAATCGGTGGCCACGGCAGGATCAGCATCAGGTAGGAGACCTCGTTGAGCGAGCGGGTGATTTCGGGCAGCCGCTCCGGCCGGAACGCGGTGCCGAGAAATAGCAGCATCGGGATGGTCAAGACGACACAGACGATTAGCCCGGACGCGAACTGCAGGATCGCGAAGATCGGAGTCCGGCCCTCCGAGCGCCGCATTTGCATGCTGATTGCGAAGAAGAACGGGACAATCAAGAAGCATCCGACCATCCCGAGCAGCAGTCCGAACCGATGCAGGTCGGCGTTGCTCGCGTATTCGGAGGCAACCTTGCCGGCATCGGCCGACGGTGCGATCAGCGGCACCAACCCACCGAGTAGGCCCCAGCCGCCAAATAGCAAGACCACGAAGGCCGGCCCGCACCACGCACACACAACCTGGACGCGCCGCGAGAGGCGAATGTCCCTGACGACTTCGTCCCGGCTCAGGGTCCGCTGTCGCAGGGTTGTCATCGCTCATCGGGGTAGCCGAAGCAGGCCATCTGATCAGGGGGCGGAACGCCAAGTCTTGGACCCGGTCCATCGCGTCTTTGAACTCGCGATCGCGGGATTGTATCGGGCGCCGAGGGTGCGAGCGCTCTTGGCAAGGCACTCCGCGAGCGGCCCTTCGACGACGCGCGAGCGCCGGCCGAGCGGGGCAGCACCAACCCAGAGGCCGCGAGGGGTCGTTGCCATGGAGCATGCTCGAAGAGATCGGCCTCGCATTGGCCCGGCCCGGTCGGTCGCAACGGGCCATATTGGTGCGGCCGCAATCGCAGGTACACGCGCTGCCGCGGCGGGCTCTGGACCCCAACTGGGCCGGACCCCTGACGGCACTTTTCGGTCCAGCTTTCATCGACCGGAATCTGCACCTCCTGGATCGTCGCGATTCCGTCCACGTTCGGGGCCATCACCCTGATCTGCCAACTCGATCGGGCCGGTCAAAGCCAGGGCGGACGGAGCTGGGTCGCCGCGGACCGGGTTGCCTGATCTGCGCAGTTTGACGATTCAGGTCGCGGCGGTGTTCTGAATGGGTGTGCTTGTTTAGGTCAGCCGCAATTAGCGCCGCGACTTCCTATCTTTATTTTGGTTTTCTGCTCAAAAACAAAATAAGGGCGATAAACCGGGTATAAAATAGATATGTCCCGGCGCTGGAAAAAACGATGAGCGAAAGGAGTACGCGCGCGGGCAGATTTGTCCAACAGGGTCTAGGGCCCGACGCCTTTGTTCCCGCTCCGCTTCCTCCGGATCCGCCGGTCGAGGTGAACGCGACGATGTTGGCGGTCCTCTCCGAGGCCGATCGCGCCCTTGGCCGACTCGACGGTGTGATCGAGACGATTCCGAGCCCGGACCTGTTCGTCGCGATGTATGTTCGTCGTGAAGCAGTTCTCAGCTCGCAGATCGAGGGTACCCAGAGCACCCTCGACGATCTGCTTACCGTCGAACTCGAGCCGAAGGCCGCCGGGGTACCCAAAGACGTTGACGAGATCGTCAATTACGTGCGGGCGATGAACCACGGGCTAGAGCGACTCGCGCACCTGCCCCTCTCGCAGCGCCTGATCCGAGAGATCCACTTCGAGCTGATGCGGAGCGGCCGCGGATCGCATCGGACGCCCGGAGAATTTCGCAAAATCCAGAACTGGCTCGGTCCGGGCGAGGCGCCAATCGAGCGCGCGACCTTCGTGCCACCACCGGTTCCCGAGATGCGGAAGGCGCTCGATGATTTCGAGCAGTTTCTTCACGACGGGGCACTGCCCGCGTTGATCCAGGTCGGACTCATCCATGCGCAGTTCGAGACCATTCACCCGTTCCTTGACGGCAATGGGCGAGTTGGTCGTCTCCTGATGACCTTCATGCTCGTCCATCGTGGCGTCCTAAAGCGCCCGGTCCTTTACCTGAGCCACTATCTGAAGCTACACCGGGCCGAGTACTACGACCGGCTCTCCGCAATCCGCCAGGTCGGCGACTGGGAGGGCTGGATGCGATTCTTTTTGCGCGGCGTGGCCGAAACGGCAACCGAGGCGACCCGGACCGCGCAGGCGATCATCCGGCTCCGCCAACACGATCGGGATTTGCCCCAGGTTCAAAGCAGCCCCAACGGCGCCAGGGTGCTCGATCTTCTCTTTGACCGCCCCCTGGTCAACGTGAACCTGGTCCAGCAAAGCCTCGGGGTTGCTTACGTGACCGCCAACAGCTTGATCGCCCGATTCGAGGATGCGGGGATCCTGACCGAGATAACCGGAAATCGGCGTCGGCGCGCGTTTCGATACGACGGCTACCTGGCGTTGTTTGACGAGGGGCCACGAGCGATCGGTGTCGCTCCCCGTCACACCCCGTTTGAAGCCATCGGACGGGATGATCGCTGACAACCGGTGGGCACGTCGCCCGGCCGCAGGCAGCCCGGCTATTGTCGATGCCGACAAAGCCCTCATCCCGAGGTGAGGCCAAAACCAAGCAGACAGGAGCAGAGCGATGACAGAACGGGACGGATACGAGGCGGGTACGCCTTCATGGGCCGATGTGATGGCACCGGACATCGAAAAGACGACTGCCTTTTACGGCGGGCTGTTCGGGTGGGAGGCTGTCGCGGCCGGAGACCCGGAGTCGACCGGCGGCTACACGATCTTTTTGAAGGACGGTAAGTCGGTTGCCGGTGCGATGGCGGGCTCGGCACCCGGACCGGTGCCGGCGGTTTGGAGTACCTACATCGCGACCGACGACGCCGATGCCACCGCGGAGAAGGTCAAGGCGGCCGGGGGCACCGTAATGATGGAGCCGATGGACGTGATGACGGCGGGCCGGATGGGGTTCTTCGTCGATCCGACCGGGGGCGCGATCGGGGTCTGGCAGGCAGGCGATCACCGCGGCGCCCAGCTCGTCAACGAGCCCGGAACGATGTGTTGGAACGAGCTTCGAACCCGCGATCCCGAGGCGGCAAAAAGCTTCTACGCCGATGTTTTTGGTTGGGGCGCCGAAGCGTTCGAGGGAACGCCCGGCTACTCGATCTGGATGGTCGGCGAGGCTGGGGTAGGCGGCGTGATGGACATGGCCGTCGCCGAGATGCCCGCCGAGGTGCCGCCGCACTGGGGAGTCGTGTTCGCGGTTGCCGATGTCGATCAGTCGGTCGCCACGGCGCAGGAGCTGGGCGCCACGGTGACGACGCCGCCGTTCGACTTCGCGGTCGGTCGGCTCGCCGGTTTGATCGATCCCCAAGGCGCCGCCTTTTCGATCATCACCCTGGCCGAGCAGGCTGAGGGGTAGGTCCACAATCGGCTACCGGGCGGTGGCGCCGGCGTTGCTCGGCGTCGCCGCTTCGGTCAGCTCAAACGGCAATTCCAGGACCGGCTGCCGCTTGAAGTAGAGGGTCGCGGGGAGTGCGATTGGATCGCGGACCCGGTATGAGATCGTCACCGGCGCGGTCGCGCCGGACTCCAGCACGACCGCGATTCCGAGCCGCAGGAGCTCGCCGCGACGATCCGACTCGGGCTGTTGAAAGGCGCCGTAGAGGCCGTGCGCGTAACCGGCTGCGAATCGGATTGATCCGACCATCCGCTTACCGTCGGAGTCGCGGACACTGAACCGCTCGGTCGAGGCGCGGAGCTTGCGCAGGCTGTCGTTTTGGATCACCCCGTAAACAATCCGGTCATCGGGCAAAAGCGCCGGTGCCAAGACGGCCGGATCCGACTCAAAGCGCAGGAAACCGTCGCCGAGTCGGCCCGCCGGTGGACCGATCTCGCCCGCCTGGTCTTTGTCGCTTGCCAGCAGCGCCGCCGCAATCGCAGCGGCGCAGAGCAGCCCGACGGCTATCGCAATCTTGACCCGCACCGGCGGCGTTGGGCTACGGTTCCGGCGGTGTGACGAACCAGTCACACCCAGGCGGCATCTGCGCGTTGGCGGGGTCCCAGGCGGCACAAGGGACCAGCGGTCCCGAGACGGCAGGATTCGGCGGCGCCCAGACGGCGGATCCGGGGCAGGCCGGTAACGACCCGGGTGCGCTTGACACCGCAGCTCCGCCGGGACCCGAGTTGCCCTCGAAACAGTTGCCTTGGCCGCTCTCGTCCCACTCGATGTCAACCCCATTCGGGTTCGGACCGCCGGGTCCGACGCCCATCAGGTTGTCCATGACGCGGTTTCCATTCGAGGTGTCCTGTTGGTGGGCCGGGTCGTTGTCGCCGCGAAGTCCCGCCGGGACCGCGAACAGGAGGATCCCGTAGCGCCAGTTGTCGTAGATCTGGTTCGAGTCGACCAGATTGCGGTTCGCCCCGCCGAGCAGGATTCCGACCCCGACCGGCACCTGGAACTGCGGGCAGACATGGCGTCGCTTGCGATCCTCGAACGGGGTCGCCTGGCAGAACTGCTGGTTCGCCGCGGTGAAGAAGTTGTTGTTGTTCGAGTAGACGGCGTTGTCGGTCCAATGGACGCACTCCTGCGGCATTCCGGGGTGCCCTGAGGCGAATGAATCGGTCGAGATCCCGGCCGAGTTGTGATGGAAGCGGTTGTCGTGCATGTAGACCGAGTTGCCCGCGGTCCCGGAGTAGCCGAGGACGTTGTGGTGCGAGTTGCTGTTTCGGATCTCGGTCGTGGTCGGGCCGCACTGCGAGATCGAGCCGGGGTTGCTCCCGCAGGTCCCATCGCCCCTGGTCGGGTAGCCCCCCGCTGGCACGCAGCCCTTTTGGTTGGAGCCGGGGTAGACGCCGGAATCGCCGTTTCGGTACGCCTCGACGCGGTTGTAGAGGCCGCGCTCCGAGGTGAAGCTGAGGACCCCGTAGTCCTGGTTGTAGCGGGCGATCACGTCGACGACCCGGAAGCCGTCGACCTCGACCAGGTCGATCCCATTGAACGCGGATTGCTCGACCAGCAGGTTGCGAATCACGATTCCGTTGGCGCGATCGATTCGCAGCACGTCGAGCTTCTTGCGATCACCGACGATTTTGACCTTCTTCGGTTCCGATCCGAGCCCTTCGATTTGCAGGTTGCAGAGCTGCAGACACTTCGGGGTGGTCGGGTTAGTCGGGTCGGGTTCGGGCCTGGTGTCGCCGGTCACCTCGATCAGGTTCTTCGAGTTGGGGCAGTTGAGTTGGAAGTTTCGGTCGGGACGGACCGGCGGGTCGTTGGAACGCGGCCCGCTCGGCGGCGGCGCGGTGTTGGTGAAACCTTCGGTCTCGACATAGTCGTTGGCGCATGGCCCGGAGCCGAATGAGCCGACCGGAGTGCGGCGACTCGGCCGCTCTTTGTAGACGCCGGGCAAGATCCGGATTCGGTAGCCGGATCGGGCGTGGTTGACGGCCGCTTGGATGTTGCGGAACCGGCAGAGCTTGAGCTGGCGCAGGCGGTGCCGTTCCTGGCGGCCCGAGAACTGGAAGCGAATCCGAGCGGCGGAGTCGGCCTTGCAGACATAGATCGCCTTGCCGGTGTGGCGGACTCTCGGTACGTGGCCGAGGTCCAGATCGGGAAAGGTGCTGACCCGCTCGGGGTGCCCGTGTGACACCGCCGGAACGATCACCGCCGCCAGGAGGAGGGCGAGAATCGCGATCGACGCTAGGCGGGTTGGGCGCATTGCGGCCAGTCTACCCCGAGCCGAATCGCGCTGCGCCGCCTCCCGCTCGCCACACCTGCGCGCCGCCGCCACGACGGCGCGCGTCCAGGCCGTTGCCAAGTCTGGACCCCCAAGCCCGCTTTCAGGTCTTTCGAGTCCTGACAGGCCGCCCCTTTGAGTCCGCGGTGGGCGCACGGAACGCGTGGGGCGAGTTCGCGACCGACATCGCAACTCCGGCGCGCCCCAAACCGCGAAGCGCCAGCGATCGCAGTGATTCCGAAACCGACCCCGGCGGCCTCGCGGGCCAGCGGCTCGGATACCTGCGGAGTGACGTTCGCTTTCCCCTACCTCGAACTTGGTCCCATCGGCGATGGACCTGCTTGCCCGGTTGCCCGGCGGAAAGGTCGCGGAGGGGGTGCAATCAAAAGTGGAACCGTTTTGAGCGGATCCACCGCGATCACGACGGAGAGGAGCCGACGATCCGCGAGCCGGCCCGCCGTCACGACATCCATCGGTGACCGCCCTCCGAGGCCTCGATTCGACGATCCCGCCGTCAAGGCAGCACCTGACCGAGCGCTCGGTCAGGTGCTCGGCCCTACCGGGAATTGATCGGCGCCTCGACTCCTGATGATGAGCAGCGCTGCGCCCTGCCAACCAAGTCGGGGCGGAACCGTTGGCCCATCGCCCGACGAAACTCCCTAGCTTTGCCCCGGTGCTCGCGTCGCACCACCACCGCTCACCTGATCGTTCGCCGCGCTTCCATTTCGGCCCACTTCGGCGCTTCGCTGTGCTCGGATCCGTTCTCGAGCTCGCGCCCCTCGCCCTGAACACCGCATACAGCTGCCACGTCGACGCTCGGGGCGCCGCCCCCAGATGTCCAGGCTGAGCCTCACCGGGTTCGCTTGGGTCTGGCTACTTGCCTTCGGCCTGGCGGCTGGCAGCGCTTCGGCCGCTCCGCACCCTGACTTCAACGGCGACGGCTACGCTGACCTGGCGATCGGGGCGCCCCTCGAGGGCGTCGATCAGGGCTCACCCCCGCCCGGTGGCGTGACGATCCTCTACGGGG
>JAHEXU010000121.1 GCA_023251975.1 bacterium
AAGTCGGGGGTCGATTGGTGAACACCCGCGGGGTGGTGCCCCGGGGGTGGGCGCGAATCGGCTCCCGGCGCCGGGATGGGGGGCGGATTCGCCGGTCGGTTCGGTGTATCCAGGCTTAGCCGCCGAGCAGGTGCCGGGCAGCGACGATCGATGCTTCGAAGGTGCTGGACATGTCGCGTTCGGGATCTGAGAGCGATTGCAGTGCGATCCCGTCGGCGATCGCCAGCAGGAAGCTCACCACCCCTTCGGGGTCGGCGCGCATCGCGATCACACCCTCGGTGTCCTTGTCGGCCAGGGCCTTGGCGATATGGGCGCGGCTCGAAGAAAAAAGCTCGGCCAGCTCGGAGCCGACATCGGGGTTGCGGCGAGCCTCGGTGGAGAGATCGAACAACAGCGTGAACAGCCCCGGGTCGTTGTCGATCAAATCTTGCAGGCTGCTCAGGAGGACGTTGATTACGGCGTCGAGGCTCCCCGCCGCCGCCAACGGCCCGTCGAGCCGGGCGATTCGCTGCTCACTGTCACGCCGAACCACCTCGATCAGCAACCGCTCCTTGCTGCCGAAGTAGTAATGGAGCAGGCCGCGGCTGACCCCGGCTTTGGCCGCGACGTGCTCGAAGGTCGCCCCCGAGACGCCGCGCTCGGCGACGCAAGCGCCCATCGCCTCAATGATCCGAGTCGCCTTCTCGTTGCTCAGCTCGCGCTTGCTGGTCGCCGTGTTCATCGCGAGCCGGAGTCTAGGGCCGACTTAGACTGCGGGCTCGCGTAACCATAATCGCGCGCTTTACGCGGCCGATCAGCGCCGCGCATACGCCGCCGCCCCGCTCGCTCCTCGAGCGCCTCAATCGCGCACCTATCTTGCCCGGGCACTTGTTCGCGCCCGACCCCCAAATCGCAATAGTGCTCTGTTACCGGCCGCTCACTCGAGCCGACTCGTCCCCGAGCAGCAACGGTCGGCGAAACCGCCCGGTGCTGCGATCGCCGGCCCGGGTGTCGAGTCGCTCGCAGAAATCGGCAAACTCGGCGAGGCGCCCTCGGTACTTCCATTGCAACCGGACAAACGACTGCAAGTGACGGACCGCCGTCCCCGACAGCGGCGCCGAGCTTGAGCGGCGCCGGTAGTCGTGATCGACGCTTACCGCGGGCAGGTAGACGACCTCGCTGCCCGACTCCCAGGTCCGAATACACCAGTCGATGTCCTCGCCACCCCAGCCGAACGCCGGATCGAGGCCGCCCAGGGTATCGGTCAGGCAGCTCCGAAACAGCTGACAAGCGCCGAGCACGTAAAGCACCGGGCGGGTTTGGGTGTGATCGACCTCCTCCATCAGGTGATGGCGGACCGCGCCGCTGCGCTCCAACGCGAAGCGCAATGGCGGTCGGCGGCGAATCGGCAGCGAACGGGGCGGGAAGCGGCGACAGGAGAACTGCAACTCGCCGCCGGGATACTGCAAACGCGGACCGATCAAGCCCCAGTTCGGGTGACGATCGAGCGCCTCGACCATCGTCGGCAGGGTTGCCGGGAGCAGCACGGCGTCGCTGTCGATGAACAGGGTGTAGCGACCCCGCCCCTCGCCGAGCGCCCGGTTTCGGGCCGATCCGAACAGGTTGCGCTCAAGCTCGATCACGTGGACGGCGGGGAACGCTTCGCGAACCCACTCGACGCTGCCATCGCGCGAGGCGTTGTCGACGTAGGTCAGCTCGACCGGCACCCCGGCGTGGTCGAAAATTGAATCAAGGCAACGGGCCAACTCATCGCGAACCCGGTACCCGATCACGATCACGCTGACATCGGGGGCGGGGCGAGTTCGCGCGGCGATACGGGTCGCGCCAGCCCGCGATCCGGGTGGGTGCAAATTCGCGCTACCTGGCGATCTCAATCTCTCGGCCATCCTGGCATTGCCCCGGTGGGATCCTCCGACCGGTTTCCTGACTTGCCTCCCGGCTAGTCTCCCGAATCAGCGCGTCGATCGCAAGTCCGAATCGTCAACTTGGGGCCTCAGCGCTCGAGGAGGCGACCGCGCCGGGGCCATTGCCGTTCCTGACGGCGGCTGGCGAGGTGGTCGAGGGATACTCGAACTCCTCCTCGGCGCCAAACAACCGATCAAGCAGGCGGTGCCGCAGATCCTCGCTGAGACAGATCGCGGCGATTGCCCCGACGAACACGACCACGACCGGTTTGCCGAGCCCGCCCCCGGAACTGGGATCACTCGCGGGCGCCGCGGTCGGCTCACGCAGCGCCTCCGCAGCGGTACGAAGCGCGTCGGCGGCATCACGCAGATCCTGTTGGACCCGCTTGTCATCGACCACCGAGCGGGCCGGACGCTTGCTCTTGGCGGCGCGCGAATAGGCGCTGTGCGCGGCGGTGAAGGCGTCGCGAATCGTCTCGCGCAGGTGATCGTCGGCGGCAAGCCGCTGCACGTAGGGATTCTCGCGGACCGCTTGCGCGGCCTCGGCCGCCCGCTCGGCGGAGCTTCGCGACCTTGATCTGCCTAGTCTTCGCATCATCCAACCTCCGTTCTGGTTCCCCCCCAGCATACGACCACGCTGAGACGAGCCGCTGCCTCGCACTCGGGGTCAGCTCGGCGCAGACTTTTTCGTCGGCGCCGCGGTCAGCGCGACCGCCAGCGCCTCGGCGACGTGCTGGACGTAAACAAACTCCAGCCCGACCCGTTGCTCGAGGTCTATCTCGGCGATCTCCGCTTCATTTCGCTGCGGCACGATGACCAGTTTGATCCCGGCTCGGAGCGCCGCCAACGACTTCTCGCGCAGGCCACCAACCGCCAGTACCTGCCCGCTCAGGGTCACCTCACCGGTCATCGCGACATCGTTTCGCAGCGACCGCCCGGTCACCAGCGAGCAGAGCGCGCAGGTCATCGCAACCCCGGCCGAGGGACCGTCCTTTGGGATCGCCCCCGCGGGGACGTGGATGTGGATGTCGTGGTCGGCAAACCACTTCGGGTCGAGGCCGGGGGCGAGTTCGCCGAGGTGGGCGCGGACGTAGGAGAGCGCCGCTTGGGCCGACTCGCGCATCACTTCACCGAGCTGGCCGGTCGTCTGAAGGCGACCGGTGCCCGGCATCGCGGTCGCCTCGATAAAGAGAACATCACCGCCCGCCGGGGTGTAGGCGAGGCCGGTCGCGACCCCGGCGATCGTACTGCGGCGCTTCGACTCGGTAAAGAACAGACGCCTCCCCAGCAACTGCCGCGCCCGCTTTGCCGAAATTTTGACGCGGCGATCGAGTTGCCCTTCCGCTGCCTGCCGAGCGACCTTGCGACAGACCGAACCGATCTGCCGCTCCAGGGTCCGAACCCCGGCCTCGCGGGTGTATTCCTCGATGATCGCTCGCAGCGCCGAGTCGGCGAAGGCAAGTTGCGACGGGCGCAGACCGTTCGCCTCGATCTGCCGCGGCACCAGGTAACGACGCCCGATCTGAAGCTTCTCGGCCAGGGTATAGCCGGGCAGTTCGATCACCTCGAGGCGGTCCCGCAGCGGCGCCGGGATCGTCTCCAAGACGTTGGCGGTGGCGATGAACATGACCTCGGAGAGGTCGACCTCGAGGTCGAGGTAATGATCGCGGAAGCTGTCGTTTTGGGCCGGATCGAGGACCTCGAGCATCGCGCTGGCCGGATCGCCTCGATAGTCGTTGCCGATCTTGTCAATCTCGTCAATCATCAGCACCGGGTTGGCGGTGCCGGCGTCGCGCAACGCCCGCACGATCGTCCCCGGCATCGCTCCGACGTAGGTGCGACGGTGCCCGCGAATCTCCGCCTCGTCGCGCACCCCGCCGACTGAGATCCGCTCGAACCGGCGCCCCAGCGCCCGCGAAATCGACCGGCCCAGGCTGGTCTTACCGACCCCGGGAGGTCCGACAAACAGCAAGATCGGGCCCGCCGAATCGGGTTTGAGTCGCCGCACCGCCAAGTATTCGAGGATTCGATCCTTGACCCTGCCCAGCCCGTGGTGATCGGCGTCGAGGACATCGCGGGCGTGAGCGATCTCAAGGTTGTCATCGCTTCGTCGCCCCCACGGCAGGTCGATGATCCACTCCAGGTAGCTGCGGATCACGCCGTACTCGGCGGCCGCCTGGGGCAACCGTTCGAGCCGCGCCAGCTCGCGCCCACAGGCGGTCGCGACCCGCTCCGGGAGTCGTTCGATCTGCTCGACCCGACGCCGCAGTTCGGTGACCTCGGCCTGTCCCTCGTCCTCCTCGCCGAGTTCGCGCTGGATCGCCTTTAGCTGCTCGCGCAGGTAGTACTCGCGTTGACCCTTGTCGATCCCCTCCTGGACCTCCGACTGGATCTTTGAGCCAAGCTTGATCACCTCGAGCTCGCGAGCCAGGACCGCAGTCAACATCCGCAGTCGCTTCGCCACATCGCGTTGCTCAAGTAGCTGCTGCTTCTCCTCGACCGAGATTCGCAGCGATCCGGCGATCAGGTGCGCCAGCGCCGACGGGTCATCGAGATTTGCGACCGCCAGTTGCAGTTCCTCGGGCAGGTACGGGATCTTTGCGATGATCTCGCCGAAGGTGTTTTGGACCGTCCGCGCCAGCGCCGCGAGTTCGGCGCCCGGGTTGATGATGTCGGGCAGCTCGCTGACCCGAGCGACCAGGTACGGGTCCTCGGTCAGGTAGTCGCTGAGCGCCACCCGATGGGTGCCTTGGACGAGAATTCGAATGCTGCCGTCGGGCACCTTGAGCATCCGTGCGACATACCCCGCAACCCCGACCTCCCACAGCTTCTCCGGTCCCGGTTCGGGGTCGTCGGGATCCTTCGAGGCGACCAGCGCCAGCCCGCGCTCCCCCGAGAGGATGTCGTCAACCAGGCGGATCGAGCGTTGCCGGCCGATCGCCAACGGAGTCAGCGCGTCGGGGTAGGCGACGATCTCACGCAACGGCAGTACCGGCAGCGACTCCGGCAGCCGCAGCAGGCGCGGGTCTTCTACGATCGCCTCAAGGTCGTCGGTCTCGACGATCTGCAACTCGGGCACGGCGAGCCGAAAGCGATCTTCGGCACTCACTCGGCGCGCTCGATCGGGACCTGGATCGCAGACTTGGCGGTGTTTTTCAGCGGCAGCTCGATCCGCAGGATTCCGTCCTCGTAGCCCGCGTTTGCAAGCTCGGAGGCGACATCGGCCTGCAGCTCGATGACGCGCCGAAACGGCCCGGTCGGGATCTCGACCTGTTGGTAGACCCGCCCCGAGACCTTGCCGATCTCACGGTGGCCGCTGATCACCAACCGCCGCCCCGACACCTCGAGGCTGACGTTCTCGATCTCGACCCCGGAAATGTCGACCTTGACGATCGCGACCGGCCCTGCGGCGGGCGACGATGCGGCCTCGCCGCCGTCGCGGTAGTAGACATCAACCCGCGGCGCAAAGCCGCTGCGGCGCTGACTCGAACCACCACGCGAGGCGGTCCAGACGCCGTCAAACAACTCATCCATCTCGCGCCGCATCCGCTCGAAGTTGACGAGCAGGTCGTTGTGCGAGCGCGACGAGGATTGTGAGGACCCATCCCCCATGCGGCCAATCCTAGCGACGCCGCGGACCGGTTCGGCCTCGATCCACCCGGTCGAGCGCCGTCCGGTTTGGTCGATCCGGGATCAGTCCCCGTCGGTTCGCCATGACATCAGCATCGGCTGACGTGGCGGCAGCGGGCCGTTCGGACCGCTCTCGCGGAAGGTCGCGCAGGGCTCCCCGAGGCCGAGCGCGCACAGCTCGAGCAGCTGGAAGTAGCAGTCGTCGCAGCTCAACGAACTCACCTTGCGGCGCCGCTTTGGGGCGGCCGTCGCTGCTGTCGCGGGCTCAATCAGGAGGCTGCTCGTCATCGCCCGATGACCATGCCACAGAGCGCCCGATGTCGTTGCCGAGCTTTCCGCAAATCCCGACTAAAACCAATCTCGTCGCTAGACGACTATCGGAGCCTCGGCGCCAAAACTTGAGCAGTTGCGAAAATCGACCCGGGCGATCGGCGGGAGCTACAATGTCGGGGCGATGAGTGAGCGACGCAACCAACGCCTCGCGGCCTCCCCAGCCCTCTTCGAGAGCCGCTTTCTGGACTTCTTTTCACGGGTCCACCCGGCGATCCCGGCGCTGATCTACGGTCCGGTTGTCGCCGCCGGAGCAGTACTCGGCGGGCGCGAGGGCTACTCGGTTGCCGAACTGCTCGGGCTCGGCGCCCTCGGCGTCTTGATTTGGTCGCTCGCCGAGTACTGGCTGCACCGGCTCGTCTTCCATTGGCAACCCGATCACCGGCTTGGCAGTCGGCTCCATTTCATCATCCACGGGGTCCACCACGACCATCCGAATGACAAATTGCGCCTGGTGATGCCGCCCGGCGCCAGCATCCCTCTGGCGATCCTCTTCCTGGCGCTGTTCAGCGCGACTTTCGGCACGCCGCTTGCCTACCCTCTGTTCGCCGGTTTCATTCTCGGCTACCTCGGCTACGACTACACGCATTACTACGTCCACCACTTCACGCCGAAAACCTCAGTCGGCAAGCGGCTTCGCGAGCAGCACATGCGCCACCACTTCCAAGACCATACCCGCGGATACGGCGTCTCCTCCCCACTCTGGGACTTCGTCTTTCGAACGCTGCCGCGGCGCCGAACCTCCTCCTGAGCGCCGCCCGAACGGGCTCGCGCGGGCGGTCCGGCCGTTCCAAGTCATGGTGCCGAATTGGGCCGCGGGCTTGGGTAATTTGGCTCAGTACGAGATCGTCGATTGCCATCGTCCAAATCGTGGTATAGGCTTAGCGTCGAAGGGCGGCCAGGATGCCGCGCCAACCCCTACACGAACAGACGAAGGATAAGAACAAACCTATGCTAAGTAGTCCAGCTACTTCGAGCGTCATTGAAGACGCGATCGAGATGATTCAGGTCCGGTTGGCCGAGATCGAGGTTGAAAAAGCACGCCTAGAGCGGGTAATCTCAGATCTCGGCGCCACGGTTAAGCCCACCACCACCGGACCGCGCCGATCCGGTGGAACGAAGAGCCGACGCGCCGCGATTGTCGGAACCTCCGGCAAGAAGCGCCGCACCCGCGACGGCGGAACACGTGCCCAGCATGCCCTCAACTACCTGCTCGAATCCCCGGGCATGTCAGCACCGGCGATCGCCATCAAGCTTGGCATCAAGCCAAACTACGTCTACCGAGTGATGACCGAGCTGAAGCTCGATCGCCTGGTCGAGAAGCGCGGAACGCTCTTTTACCCGAGCGCCAGCGCCAAGGCCGCCGCGAGCACAGCCGCCCCCGAGGCCGCCGCAGCGCCCACCTCGAACGAGTAGGCAGCTTCCGTCGTCGACCCGACCGGCGCAAGGATTGCGCCGGTCGGGCCGTCGTTGGATATGCGGTCGGGGTCGGTGAGCGAGACCGGCTCCGTGGCGCAAGGATTGCGCCGGTCGGGCCGTCGTTGGATATGCGGTCGGGGTCGGTGAGCGAGACCGGCTCCGTGGCGCAAGGATTGCGCCGGTCGGGCCGTCGTTGGATCAGATCAAGCCCAGTTCGACGACCGTGTCGCGCTCGCCGCTCAATTCAGCGACGCTGGCATCGATTCGCCCGCGCGAGAAGTCGGAGATTTCGAGGCCCTGGACGACCTCGAAGCTGCCCCCCGAGCAGGTGCAGGGGAACGAAGCGATGATGCCTTCGGGGATATCGTAAGCGCCTCGACTCGGGATACCCATCGACACCCAGTCGCCGTCAGGTGTGCCCAGCACCCAATCGTGGACGTGGTCGATCGCCGCGTTTGCCGCCGATGCAGCCGAGGAAGCCCCGCGCGCGTCGATGATCGCGGCGCCCCGCTTCGCGACCGTCGGGATGAAAGTCTGCTCGATCCAGTCCTGATCGTCAATCAACGCGGCCGCATTCTCGCCGTCAATCTTGGCGTTGAAGATGTCCGGGAATTGAGTGGCCGAGTGGTTTCCCCAGATTGTCATGTTGGTGACCGAGGCAACCTCGACGCCCGCCTTGGCGGCGAGCTGGGTGCGGGCCCGGTTGTGATCGAGCCGCATCATCGCGGTGAAGCGCTCGTTCGGAACGTCAGGCGCGTTCGACATCGCAATCAACGCATTGGTGTTGGCCGGGTTGCCGACCACCAAGATCTTGATGTCATCGGCACCGCCAGCGTTGATCGCCTCACCCTGCGGTTTGAAGATCCCCCCGTTCGCCTCGAGCAGATCGCCCCGCTCCATGCCCGGTCCGCGCGGTCGCGCACCGACCAGCAAGCCGACGTTGCAGCCGTCAAACGCCTTGATCGGATCGTCATAAATGTCGATCCCGGCGAGTAAATCAAACGCACAGTCGTCGAGCTCCATCGCCGTTCCCTCGGCCGCCTGGACCGCCTGAGGTATCTCGAGCAGGTTGAGATGGACTCGCGTGTCCGGCCCCAGCATCTGCCCCGACGCGATCCGAAAAAGCAGCGCGTACCCGATCTGCCCGGCTGCACCGGTGACCGTGACCTTTACCGGGGGTGAACTGGAATCGCTCATTCGCTTCAAACTCCTTTATTCAAGCCAGATTAAAGCGCAGCCACCCAATTGCCGGGCGCGGCGCACAACCGGCACGCTACTACGCGGTGCGATTGTTCCGCCGGTCCGCCAAGCAGCCGGCGAGGGCGCTGTCCCGACGCCGTTGCCGCCTCGAGGTTTTGGCTCGATCGAGGCGAGGAATCCTGGTTCCAAACACCCTCGGGGTAATGCCGCGGGGTGGGCGCAAATCGGCTCCCGACGCCGGGTTGGGGGGCGGATTCGCTGGTCGGGTTGGTCTGTCGAGGCTGAGGCGGCGGGAGACGGTTGGGGCGAAGCGGGGACGAGCTCGACCGGGCGAAGCGGCGGCGGTCGGCGCGTGCGATGATCGAGCTATGTCCACCCCTCGCAATTTCGGAGCGACCCACGCCGTCGAGAACCAGGCGGTCCCTCTGGTCGATTACAACGTCTTCAGCTCCGACCGGGTCCTGGTCGAGGCGGTCTCGCGGGAGGGCGGTGACTTCGAACTGGAGCGGATCGAGCGGGTCGGCCTAATTGCCGGTCGAGCCGAGACACAGCAGTTGGGCGCGGCGGCTAACGAAAACCCGCCCCGGCTGCGAACCCACGACCGCTTCGGCAACCGGATCGACGAGGTCGAGTTCCACCCCTCCTGGCACCAGCTGATGAAGCTGCAGATTGGCAACGAGCTCCACTCGCTGCCCTGGACCAACTCCGAGCCCGGCGCTCATGTTGCCCGCGCCGCTGCCTTTGCCTGCCTATCCCAGGCCGAAGCCGGGACCGGCTGCCCGACCTCGATGACCTACTCGGCGATCGCCGCGCTGCGCAGCCGACCCGAGCTTGCTGCCGAGTGGGAGCCGCGGCTTTGCTCGTCCGAGTACGACCCGCGCTCCTTGCCTGCCGCCGAGAAGTCGGGGGCTCTTTGCGGAATGGCGATGACCGAGAAGCAGGGAGGCTCCGACGTTCGCGCCAACACGACGACGGCGCAACCGCTGAACGGCGGCGGGCCCGGCGCCGAGTACGCGATCACCGGCCATAAGTGGTTTTGCTCGGCCCCGATGTGCGATGTCTTCTTGGTGCTGGCCCAAACCAGATCCGGGGTCAGTTGCTTTTTGCTGCCACGCTGGACCCCCGACGGGGAGCGCAACGCCTTCCACATCCAGCGGCTCAAAGACAAGCTCGGCAATCGCTCCAACGCATCTTCGGAGGTCGAATTCCACGGTGCCTGGGCGCAGCTGGTCGGCGAGGAGGGACGCGGCGTCGCGACGATCATCGAGATGGTCAACCACACTCGGCTCGACTGCGCGATCGGTGCCGCCGCTGGGTTTCGCGCCGCGACGGCCCAGGCGATCTGGCATACCTCGCACCGCAGTGCCTTCGGCGATCGCTTGGTCGACAAGCCGCTGATGCAAAACGTCCTGGCCGACTTGGCGATCGAGTCCGAGGCGGGGACCGTGTCGGCAATCTGGTTGGCCCGTCAATTCGACGAGGCCCATCGCGGCGACGAAGCGTCGCTGCTGCGGCGCCGGATCGCCACCCCGGTCATCAAGTATTGGCTTTGCAAGCGTGCCCCCTGGCACGCCGTCGAGGCGCTCGAATGCTTCGGCGGCAACGGCTACGTCGAGGAGTCGGGAATGCCGCGGCTTTACCGCGAAGCGCCGCTGCAATCGATTTGGGAGGGCTCGGGCAACGTCCAGGCGCTCGACACGCTGCGGGCGATGGTGAAGAGCCCGGCCGCGGTCGAGGCCTTCTTCGCCGAGGTCGACCAGGCCTTCGGGGGCGACTACCGACTCGACGCCTTCGCCGAGGCCGCCCGCCGCGAGCTCGCCGACCTCGAGCAGATCGAGGGCCGAGCGCGCCGCGTTGTCGAGCGTCTGGCACTGGCCCTGCAGGGCTCGCTGCTGGTCCGCTTCGGCGACCCCGCGGTGGCCGACGCCTTCTGCGCAAGCCGACTCGAAGGCGACTGGGGTAATGCCTTCGGCACCCTTCCCGCCGCAACCGACTGCGGGCGGATCATCGAGCGCCACGCCCCAGCCCTTTAGGGGGCGAGGCGGGGAGCGCGGCGCGAGCTGGCGGGGAGCGACCTTCGCAGTCACCGGGGGGATTCGCCGGCCGGTTCGATGTCGCCAACCCCAGTGCCCGCCAAGAATAAGTGCTTCGATTGGGCGCTCGAGGATCGAGCGGGGCGGCGGCGTGAGCCCGGAATAGCAGCGCTATTGCGGGCTCGCAACGGCGGCGCATCTCCGACGGTAATCGGCCGCGTAAAGCCGCACTTATTCTTGCGGGGCACTCAGTAACAGTCGGCCTCGGCCTTGCCGAGGTCGGTCACGGGAGGGTCGCCGTAGATCCACTCGCGGGCGATCCGGTGCCAGTTGTTGGTCGCCTCCAGGTTGCCGAGGACGGCCAGGGTGAGGAGTTCGAGGCGGCGGCCAAATAGGTGCTCGGGATCGATGTCTTGATGGCGGGCGGTCGAATAATGGGTTGAGCGAGGGTCCGAGACCTGGATCGCGGCCCGACCCACCTCCTCGGAGGTGATCGTCATCTCCCGGTCACTGGTGTACCACCAAACGCCGTCGAGACAGAACGCCATCAGCGCCTCGGCGTTCAGCTTGTCGGGACGCGGGATGAACCCGCCCTTCACCATCAGGTCGAACAGGGTTGCCTGATCGCGCTCGCAGATCGCCCGCTGGCAGGCCAGCTCGAGCTCGGCCACCTTCGGCTCGATCTGCTTGAACAGGCCGTAGTCGAGAAAGGCGATCCGACCATCGGCGAGCCGCAGCAGGTTGCCGGGATGGGGATCGCCGGAGAAGCGGTGCAGCCGATACATCGAGCCGAAGTAGAAGCGGAAGATGATCTCGCCGACGCGATTTCGCTCCTCGGCGGTGTCGGTGAGGATCGCGTCGAAACTCTCGCCCTCGATGAACTCGCTGACGATCACCCGCTCGCGGGACAGTTCGGTAATCACCTCCGGGACGACGATAAACGGGTGGTCGCGGTAAAGCCGAGCGATCGTCCGTTGGTTGGAGGCCTCGAGCTCGTAGTCGAGCT
>JAHEXU010000122.1 GCA_023251975.1 bacterium
CTGCCTGCTCCTTTTACTGCCATCACTGTCCTCCAACTTTGCCGACGATGTCGGGGAGGACTTCGGGGTCTGGCGTCGAATTCCTCTATGTGACAACGGATTTAGAGGAGCAACCACTAGGTTCGTTTCGACTATCGACGCCAACTGCGGGCGTTTGTTCGAGGATTTCTCGTATTCCAGCTTTTACTCGGGGCACGATCCGCAGTGAGCCGCGGCGCTCCGGGCGGGCTCCGACGCGGAATGGCGAGGACGTCCAAATTTGTCGCTCCGCGACCAATCCACCGCGAACCCGGGGCGCTGGTTCAGTGAGTGCCGCCGTCAGAGGCGCGGTAGTGGGATCTGGCGTCGTAGGCCCAGTCGTTGTCGTCGCCGCTGTGATAGCCACCGTGGTCGTCGGTGGCGTCGTCGCCAAAGCCACTCCCGCCGCCGGCACCGTCCCAGCCTCCCCGACCGTCCCAGCCGGACCCGTCATCCGATCCTCGACTGTCGCTACCGGACCCGCTGCTCGGATCGCCGCCGAGAGCCGGGTCGGCGCTACGATCGCCACCGCCTTCGTCGGCGCCAGCGCCGTCCGGAGGCGGATCCGGGCTGGGGCTGGGATCGACGATGCCCTCCTCGCCGCCGGCGGTCGCGCCGAAACCGGGGTGATCGGCGGACTCTCCAGCGCCGCCTCCACCGGTGACGTGGTGGGAACCAACATTGCTGCCGCCGTTGCCGCCGCTCTGATTATGACCACGGTAGATGTCACTCGGGCCGCCGCGAGAACCGCTGCCCGAGGCCCCGCTACCGGCGGAGTTCGTGCCCCCCGCTTGTGCGCCCAGGGTCCGAATACCATGCCGCCTACCGGTCCCCTCAACCCCGACCGACCGCTGACCGCCCCGCAAGGCGCCCGCTCGGGCGGAAAACCCGTCGGGACCGATCGCTCGACTCGGCCGATCGGGCTGGTCGTGCATCGTCGGCCTGGCGCTCGCGGGGAACTCGCCGCTTCCGCTCCCGATCAGGGAGATCGCGATCGCGATCAAGGCGCAACTCGCGGGCACCACCGCAATCAAGATCACCGTCCAGCGGTCTTTGATCTGCCAGCCCGGTTGCGGTCCCACCAGCCTGTTTTTCGGCTCGCCAGAACTGTTTCCCAAGCAGCGTCCAGCGCCCCGGCCGCGGCAAGTTTGGTGCCGCCGCGGCGGCTTGCGGCAAGGTCGTGGGCGCGCTTCACTACGCTGCGATTGAATGCACGTTCACGCCGAGGCAAAACCGCTTGAAGCGCCACTCAAGGGCGGCGGCGCCAGGTCGGTCGTTGTCGAGCCTCTGCTCAGCGGTGAGCTGTCGTTGCCGGGTGGATTCTTTGACGGAGCAGGCGGCCGTTTCGAACCCGCACGCTCGCTTGGGCTACTCGGGATGGGGGGCGCCCGCACCGTCGTCCCGGTCTACAGCTTCCTGATCACCCATCCCAGCGCCGGGCCGATCCTGGTCGATGCCGGACTTCACCCCTCCGTCGCCGCCGCCCCGGCCGCCAACCTCGGTCGCGGCATCGCCTGGTTCAGCCATGCCTCGGTAACCGGCGGCGAGGACCTGGGCTACCGGCTCCGCTCCAAGGGGGTCGAGCCGAGCGAGATCAGAACCCTGATCATGACCCACCTCCATTACGAGCGAGCCTCCGGCATCGCGCAGTTTGAGCGCGCGACGATCGTCGTCTCCGCCGAGGAGTGGAAGGTGGCGCTGCACCCGCATCGGTCGCTGCTTCCCAGGCCCTACCGGACCGACCAGCTCAACTACCTGTTCGATTATCGAACCGTCGACTTCAGCGGTCCCGGGGTCTCCTCCTACGCCAACTTCGGCCGCACCGTCGACCTGTTTGGCGACGGGTCGATCCACCTTGCCCACACCCCGGGCCACACCCCGGGCCACCTCTCGGTGATCTGCCGCCTGCGCGACCGCGACTTCGTAATCGCCGGCGACGCCGTGCTTGACCGAGCGGCGCTGCGCGGGCGCTCCGAACCGCCGGCCCAGGCCGACCCGCACAACTGGCGGCGCTCGCAACGCGAGCTGCAGCGCTTCGGCGAGCGCTATCCAAACGCCGTGATCGTGCCCGGCCTGGACCCGCTGAACCGGACCGAATTGGCCGAGCGCTACGAGTAGCGCCAGCTCAAGGCCGAGCCCACCCGCGCGAGCGCTCGAGGGCCCGGTGCCACAGCCCGAGCAACTCATGACGCTGATCGTCGGCGAGGCATGGCTCGTAGCGAGCCGCCTCGCGCCACATCCCCGCCACCCCGTTGAGATCCCACACTCCGGTCGCCACCCCGGCCAGATAGGCGACCCCGAGCGCCGTCGTCTCGGAGATCTCCGGAACGATCACCGGCGCCCCGAGGAGATCGGCTTGGAACTGCATCAGCCAGCGGTTTACGACGGCACCACCGTCGGCCTTGAGGGCGCTCAGCGACTGTCCGGCCGCCCGTTCCTGCGCCCGCACCGCGTCAACCGTTTGGTAGGCGATCGCCTCCAAGGTTGCCCGCGCCAGATGAGCCCGGCCGCTTCCCCGGGTCAGGCCGACGATCGTGCCGCGTGCGTAGGGGTCCCAATGTGGCGACCCGAGTCCGGTCAGGGCCGGGACGAAGTAGACCCCGTCGTTGCCCTCCAGCGATGCCGCCAACCGCTCGGTCTCGGCTGCGTTCTCGATAATCCCGAGCCCGTCACGCAACCACTGCACCGCCGCCCCGGTGACGAAGACCGCAGCCTCGAGCGCGTAGTTGACCCGATCGTCGATCCCCCAGGCGATCGTCGTCAGCAGCCCCTCAACCGGCGGCGGGGCTCGCTCGCCGACGTTGAGCAAGACGAAACTGCCCGTTCCGTAGGTGTTCTTGGCGTCGCCAGGGTGATGCGCGGCCTGGCCAAAAAGCGCTGCCTGCTGATCGCCCGCGATCCCGGCAACCGCCACCGCGCCGCCGAACTCGGCGGTCACCCCGAAGATGTGGGCCGACGGCAATGGGGTCGGGAGGCTCGACGGGTCGATCCCGAGCAGTCCACACAGCTCCGGATCCCAGGCGCGCTTTTCGATGTCGAACAGCATCGTCCGTGAGGCGTTCGAGTAGTCGCTGACGTGCCTACCGGTCAGCTTGAAGGCGAGCCACGAATCGATCGTCCCGAAAACGGTTTGCGGCGACCGGGCCGCCTCAACGTTTCGCAACAGCCACTCGATCTTGGTCGCCGAGAAGTAGGGATCGATGATCAGCCCGGTGCGCTCGCGGACCAACCCCTCGTGGCCTTGCTCGCGTAGCTGGTCGCAGCGGGCCGCGGTACGGCGGTCCTGCCAGACCAGGGCGCGATGGATCGGCTCTCCGCTGTTTCGATCCCAGGCGACGACCGTCTCACGCTGGTTGGTAATCCCGATTGCCGCCAGTTCGGAGCCCCCGATCGCGGCATCCGCCAATGCCTCGTGGCCGACCCGTCGAGTCACCTCCCAGATCTCGGCGGCGTCGTGCTCGACCTGGCCGGGCTCGGGAAAGTGCTGGGTAAACTCCGAGTAGGCGCGGCCGACCACGCTGCCAGCCTCGTCGAACACAAGCGCCATGCTGCCGGTCGTCCCCTGGTCGAGCGCGAGGATCGTCATCGAGCGCCCAGGATATCCCGCCCTGAGCCCGGTCGGCCCTGAGCCCGACCGGCCCCGGCTGCCAGCGCCAGGCGCGGTTATCCTCGACACCGTGCACCGCGACCTCGCCCACGGCAAGCTGATCCTCGACTACCCCGCCGAAGCGGTAGCGCGCCTGACGATCCACAACTCGCCCAAGCGCAACGCGCTTGACCACGAGATCCTCGACGCCTTCGCCGAGGTGATGGGACGCCTGGACCACGGAATCAAGATTCGCTGCGTCATCATCACCGGCCACGGCCACGCCTTCTCGGCCGGCTATGACATCGGCAACATCCCCGAAGCGAGATTTGAACGCGACGCCGAGGCCTTGGTCGCGCACCCGTTCCACGAGGCGATGGGAGCGATCAGCGACTACCCCTACCCGACCGTGGCAGCGCTGAACGGCCACTGCCTCGGCGGCGGGCTCGAGCTGGCGCTGCGCTGCGACATCAGGATCTGCGCCCACGGCGCCAAGCTCGGAATGCCGCCAGCCAAGCTCGGCCTCGTCTACGGGCATACCGGGCTCGCCAAGTTCATCGAAGTGATCGGGGCGGCGCGGACTCGAGAGCTGTTTTTGAGCGGTCGGACAGTGGAAGCCGAGCGAGCCGAGGCGATCGGATTGGTTCACGAGACGGCGCCCGCGGCAGGCTTCGAGGAGCTGATCTTGGAGCGGGCCGCCGAGATCGCCGCCAACGCGCCGCTTTCGATGCGGGGCAACAAGCAGGCGATCGATCTGCTGGCACGGGGCACCGAACTAACCGAGCCAGAGGAGCAGGCGCTGATCGAGTTGCGCCGCGCCTGCTTTGGATCCGAGGACATGCGCGAGGGTATCCGCGCCTTTGCCGAGAAAAGGCCGGCGCGGTGGCTTGGGAGGTAGCGGCCCGAGCCGCTTTGGCCGCCGCCGACCCGGTGATGGCCCGTCTGATCGTCGAGCACGGCGAACTCGGGCCGGCAAGCCGAAGGGCGGCTCAACCAGAAGCGGGCGCGTTCGGTCGGCTGACCCGGATTGTGATCGGCCAGCAGGTCTCGACCGCGGCGGCGCGGACAATCCACGGTCGCTACCTCGACCTGTTTGGCGGCGCCGAGCCCCGGCCCGAACAGGTGGCGGCGATCGGTGAGGAGCCGCTTCGGGGGGCGGGCCTGTCGGGCCGCAAGGTCTCCTACATCCTCGGCCTAGCCGATTCGACCCTGAGCGGCGAGCTCGACCTGGCCACGCTAGAGACGCTGGACGATGACAGCGTGATCGAGACGATCAGCTCGTTGCGCGGATTTGGCCGCTGGAGCGCCGAGATGTTCTGCATGTTCTCGCTTCAGCGCCCCGACGTTTTCAGCGGCGGCGACCTCGGCCTGCGACGGGGGATCCAGCACGCTTACCGGCTCGACGAAGCGCCGAGCCCCGATCAGGCGGTCGCCTTTGCCGAGCGCTGGCGCCCCTACCGGACGATCGCCGCGATCTACCTGTGGGCGGCCGCGGCGGCGCCGCCACTCGAGGACTGACGCGGTGCGGTCCGCCCAACCGGGTACAACCTGACGATGCGGATGCAGAAATTTACCCGGTTCGTTCTCTCCCATTCACCTTTGATCGCGGTTTTCTGGATCATCGCCACGATCGCTGGGATCGCGCTGGTGGGCGCCGCCAGCGAGGCAATGGACCAGAAGTTCAGCGTCCCCGAGCGCGAGGGGTGGGAGACCAACGAGACCATCCTCAAGACCTTCGGCAGCGGCGGCGACACGGTTCCTCTGATCGCGGTTACGACCCTGCCCGACGCGACCTCGGTCAACGATTCCGATGTCCAGCACGACCTGGTCCGGGTCGAGGCGGCATTCTCGACCGCGGTGCCAGGCGCCCGGATCGCCGGGCCCGCCTCAACCCACAGCGACGCCTTCCTGTCCGACGATGGCCGCACCGTCTTCGCGATCGCCTATGCCCCGCCCGACCCCGACGAGCCATTCGGCGGCAACCTCGACGCCGAGGAAGACGCCCGGGCCGCGATCGAGAAACTGACCGTCGCCGGGCAGCCGATCCATCTCACCGGTTACGACGCCCTCTACAACGAGCAAGGCGGCTCGGACGGACCCGGCGTCCTGATCGAAGCGGTCCTCGGCGGTTTTGGCGCCCTGATCGTGCTTGGTTTCGTCTTCGGTTCGCTGCTGGCGTTGGTTCCGTTGCTGACCGCGATCCCAGCAATCCTCACCTCCTTCCTGATTGTCTACGCGATGACGACGGTGACCGATGTCTCGCCGATCGTGCAGTTTTTGATCACCCTAATCGGGCTCGGCGTCGCGATCGATTACTCGCTGATCGTGGTGGTGCGGTGGCGAGAGGAGCGCGCCGGTGGTCTCGAAGGCGACGCGGCGATCATCGCGGCGATGCAGACCGCGGGCCGCGCCGTCGTCTTCAGCGGCACCACCGTCGCGGTCGGCCTGCTCGCGCTGATCGCGCTACCGCTGCCGTTTTTGCGCTCGGTTGGCTACGGCGGCATGGTGATTCCGCTGGTCTCGGTGGCGGTTGCGCTGACCCTGCTGCCGGTCGTCCTGCACTGGTTCGGTGACGTGCTCGACTGGCCGCATCGGCGCACCGACGAGAAAGCCTCGCGGTGGTGGAGCAACTGGGCGGGTGGAATCGTCAAGCGACCGAGCCTCGCGTTTGCTGCGGCATTTGTGATCCTGGCGGTGCTTTTGGTTGCCGCCTTGAAGATGAACCTAGGGATCAGCGATGTCGACACCCTACCCGCCGAGGGTGACGCGCGAGCCGGAATCGACGCGCTGCAAGATGCGGGTATCGGGCCGGGAGTGCTGTTGCCGTATGAGATCACCGTCGCCGACAGTGCGCCGAACTCGGTCGTACTCGCGCTGTCCGGGGTCGACGGGATCCGCGGCGTGGTCGCACCCCCCGGCCCTTCCTGGACGCGCGACGGGCTAACGGTCGTCGAAGCGTTCGGAATCGCCGATGGGTCCTCCGCCGAAGGACGCGACCTGATCGACCAGGTCCGCGCGAGCGCCCACTCGGTCGGATCCGATGTCAAGGTCGGCGGCGGCCTCGCCTCGAACGACGACTTCATCGACGCCGTCTACGGCAACTTCCCACTGATGCTGGCGCTGATTGCCTCGGTCACCTTCGTCCTGTTGGCACGCGCCTTCCGCTCGCTTCTATTGCCCGCCAAGGCGGTGATCTTGAACGTGATCTCGGTCGGCGCTGCCTGGGGCGTGATGACGATTGTCTGGCAGCAGGGCCACGGCTCGCAGATCTGGGGGATCGAGCCGACCGGCGCGATTACCGCCTGGATCCCGGTGATGGTGTTCGCGTTTTTGTATGGGCTCTCAATGGACTACGAGGTCTTCATCCTCGCCCGGATGCGGGAGGAGTACGACTCCAGCGGCTCAACCGCGACCGCGGTCGTCAGGGGGATCGGACGGACCGGTCGGCTCGTCACCTCGGCGGCCTTGATCTTGTTCTTGGCCTTTGTCTCGATGGCCTCCGGGCCCGACACCGATCTCAAGGTGCTGGCAACCGGCCTGGCCGCTGGCATTCTGATCGACGCGACTGTGATTCGGGGCCTCCTGGTCCCGGCGACGATCGCGCTGTTCGGTCGCTGGAACTGGTACCTACCGGGATGGGCGGCGCGAATTCTACGGGTCGAGCCCTCCCAAGCGGTGCCCGAAGCGACGATTGCGGGCTGATCCCCCGGCCTCGATCGACCGGCCCTTGGGTGCTCAGCCGGTGACCAGCAGGGTCATCGAGCGGGCCGGAAAGCCGAGCGCGGTGTCGGCGCCGAGGTTGACGGCGCCGCTGGCCTGAATCCCACCCGCGCCTTGCCACAAAAAGCGCTGGGCGTTGCCGCGGATCGAGGCCTCGGGAAGGCTCAGATTGGCGTTGATCGCGCCGGAGGATTTGTTGATCACGAGGATCGTCGCACCGCCGCCGGATCGCAGGCCGGCATAAATTGAGAGCGCCGAGGGGTCGCTGCTTGTCGAGCTGAGCCAGCGCGATCCGAAGCGACCGCCGCTGCCGTCATAGTTTCGGAACATCCGGAAGGCGTCGGTGTAGAGGTCGCCGTCGTTGCCGAGTCCCCAGCGGGTTGCCAAGCCGACGTTCTCGCGGGCGAAGATCCCGAGCGTGTCCGCCTGGATCAGGGTGTTGGTGATGGCGTCGCCGACTGACAGGTTGTATTCGCTCAGCGCGATCTTGGTGCCGGGGTAGTTGTTGCGGATCCAGCCACGCATCCGCGGTAGCAGCCGAATCTGATCGGAGATCCAGGACGGATCGGTGTAGGTCGGATCCCACAGCGAGCGGGTAACCTCGGGGCTGTTGCCGCCCTGGGCGTAGTAGTGCAGGTCGAGGTAGTCGAGCAACCGCACCCCTCGCTGGCGCTCGTAGGCAGCCATCTTGCGAAGCAGCCACGGCACAATCGGAGCGCCGTGGTGAGCGGCCCGATCGGGCGAGGTGGCAAAGCAGCCCTGCGAGACGTTGTCGGCAGCCGAGCAGAAGTAGTTCGGCCAACCCCATTCGGAGGGGCCAATCGTTAGCGCGGTCGGGTCGGTTCGCTTGACCGCGGCGGCGAGGTTGCGGCTGCGGGTCCAAAGCTCGTCGTAGGTCACCGGCTGCGGGTGCATGTCGCGATGGGTGCTGTTCCAAAGCGCGGGCTCGTTGCCGAGTTCGTAATAGCGGACGCCGGTGGCGTTGGCGTTTCCGTAGCGGCTGACCAGGTCGCGGATCCAGGCGGCGTTGTCGGCTGGACCCGAGGCGATGCTGTCGCGGCTCGGGTCGGCGCCGAGCGGATTACCACTCTGACGACCGTTTCCGCAACCCGAGTCGTAGGGGTCAAAACTGTCCTGCGTTGGAAAGACCGAGGAGGGAAAACCGCAGGTAAAGGGGTGCGAGAGCAGGGCGTTCGAGGCGACCCGGCCGAGCATCGGGAGGGTCAGCAGCGTATCGGTCCCGCGGGCGCGATTGGTCGCGATGAAGCTGCGATAAGCGGGCGGATTGGTGCCGGCGCCGCACCACGAATCGGCGGCGTTCCAGCAGTCAGCGATGTTCTCGTAGTAGTAGTCGTTGCCGGTGTTGTAGGAGCCGAGCCGCCAGTTGTAGGTATCGGTGGTGTTGCCGCCCCAGCGGTTGATCGGCAGGCCGAGCTCGCTCGCAAGCCCGCTCGGCGCGTAGTTGAGGCCATAGATCAGGGGGCTGATCTGGTGGCTGGGATGAGTCGAATCGACGCTCAGGCTGATATCCGCCCGAGCTGGCGGAGCAACCGCGAGCGCGGCCAACAGCGCAGCTATCGAGAGTAAACCGGACCTGATCGAGCGGATTCCCACCATGTCGGCAAGGCTAGGGCATCGGCGCCGAGGACCCGCCCCCGCTCGACAGATGGGGGGGCATCGAGGCGGCGGCGCAAGCGCGTAGCATCCGGGCTGTGCGGCACCTGCTGAAACCGATATTTGACCGGGTCACGATCAAAGAGCTGGAGCCGGACCGGATCCGCCGCTCCGGTTTGGTGGTTCCGGAAGGAAGCCGCGAGGATCCGCCCCAGCACGGGATCGTCTTGGCAGTCGGACCGGGGCTCGATTGGTGGGACGCCGCCAGCGTTAAGATGCCGGTCAATCCCGGCGATCACGTCGTTTTCCCAGCCTCGGCAGGGTCGTGGGTCGATGTCGACGAGGAGCGGCTGCTGGTCTGCCGGGTTGGCGAACTACTCGGGGTGCTGGAGGAGATAGGGATCTGCCCCTATTGCGGCGGCAGCGGCGGCGCCGGTTCGCTGAGCGGGACCGAATGCCCGGTCTGCGGGCGCGAGCAGGCCCGAACCGAGCCCTGAGGGAAGCCATTGAGTGGGGGATGGGGGATCCGGGAGTCCGAGGATCTGACTCTGCCGCCCGCCCAAGCAGGCCGTCCCCTCCCCTACCCGCCCGCGCCCTCGCTGGCCTCGATCACCGCGATCGGCGCCCCCGGCTCAAGCTGATCGCCCTCACTGACCAGCACCTCGGCAACGATGCCGGAGCCCGGCGCGGTCAGCTCGTGCTCCATCTTCATCGCTTCCAAGACTGCAACCAATGCTCCGGCCTCGACCGTCTCACCGACGGCGACCGCGAGCCGGATCACCTTGCCCGGCATCGGGGCCACCAGCGCGCCCTCGACAACCTCGCGACCGGCCATTGGATAGCGCGGCAGCTCGACCAGGCGACTCTGACCGAGCGGACTGTTGACCCACCATTCGACACGGTCGGCCCGATAGCAAGCGACCGCGTAGCGGCGTCGCACTCCGTCGAACTCGAAATCGACCAACTCGGGGCTCGATTGGTGGAGCACCACCGAATCCGGAGCCCGACCGTCAATTTCGGCGATCAGGCGATCGCGCTCAAAGGCATAACCAATCAAGATTTCCCCGCTCGGAGCCTCGAAGCCGATCCGCTGCAGGTCAGAGCGGTTGTTGCGGAAGCCGCCGCCGCCGCGCCTGCCCGAGCGAGCGTCGCGGCGCCGCGACAGCGCGGCCGCGAGGGCAGCGACCAGCGCATGGACGGCGTCGGCCGCAGCGTCGGCCAACGGCTGATCGAGCCCGTCGTGTCGCGCCAAGAACGCGGTGTCGGTCTCGCCCGCGAGGTAGGCGGGATGGCGCAGAATCCGAGCAAGGAAATCGCGATTGGTGGTCAAGCCGTGAAGTCGCGATCGCTCCAAAGCATCGGCCAGCTTTGCCGCCGCCTCACCGCGAGTCGGTCCCCAACTGATCACCTTTGCCAGCATCGGGTCGTAGTGGGGCGAGACCGCAACCCCGTCGGCGATGCCCGAATCAAGCCGCAACGGCGCCGGCGCGAGTTCGCGCCCGCTCGGCGCCGCGAACGGCTCGGCCCCGGCGATTTGGATCGCGTCGACCCGACCGATCTGCGGCAGGTAACCGGCGGCAACATCTTCGGCGTAAAGGCGCGCCTCGATCGCGTGGCCGCTGAGAGTCGGCCGCAGTGCTTGGTCCGGCAACGGCCCCCCGGCGGCGACCAGCAACTGCAGCGCGACCAGATCCAACCCGGTGACCATCTCGGTGACCGGGTGCTCAACCTGGAGGCGGGTGTTCATTTCGAGGAAGTAGTAAGCGCGATCGTCACCGAGCAGGAACTCGACGGTCCCGGCGCCGCGATAGTCGACTGCCGACGCCGCCGCGCAGGCGGCGGCACCCATCTCAGCGCGGAGGGCCGGATCAACCGCCGGTGACGGCGCCTCCTCGATCACCTTCTGGTGGCGTCGTTGAATCGAGCACTCGCGCTCGCCGAGGCTGACCGTATTGCCGTGGGCGTCGGCGAAGACCTGGATCTCGATGTGACGCGGCCCCTCCAGATAACGCTCCAGGTAAACGGTCTGATCGCCGAACGAGGAAAGTGCCTCGCGCCTCGCGCCCTCGACGGCTGCGGCGAGTTGCGAAGCCTCGCCGACCACCCGCATTCCCTTGCCGCCACCGCCCGCCGAGGCCTTAACCAAAGCGGGGAAGCCGATCTCGGCCCCGATCGCCTCGAGGTCACTATCGTCGTCGAGGGTTGCGCCGGGCAGGATCGACACCCCGGCCTGCTCCATCAATGCGCGGGCGCCGAGCTTCGAACCCATCGCTTCGATCGCGCCGGGCGGAGGCCCGATCCAGCACAGCCCGGCCGCCTCGACCGCGCGGGCAAAACCCGCGTTCTCAGCCAAAAAACCGTATCCAGGGTGGATCGCGTCCGCCCCGGTCAGCGCCGCCGCCGCCAACAGCTTCTCGACCACCAGGTAGGACTCAACCGCGCTCTCACCGCCAAGCGCCACCGCCTCGTCGGCATCGGCGACAAACGGCGCTGCCGCGTCGGGCTCGGAGTAAACGGCAACGGTCGCGATCCCGAGTCGGCGACAGGTCGTGAAGACCCGCCTCGCGATCTC
>JAHEXU010000001.1:0-5316 GCA_023251975.1 bacterium
CCAACAAGGGGTCGACACCTGCATCGCGCGGATCTTCAACACCTTCGGCCCCCGGATGCGCCCCCACGATGGCCGAGCGATCCCAACCTTTTTGCGCCAGGCGCTGCAGGACAAGCCGATCACCGTGTTCGGGGACGGCACCCAGACCCGCAGCTTCTGTTACGTCGACGACCTGATCCGAGGCTTTTTGGCGTTGGTTGGATCCGACGCCCATCTGCCGGTCAACCTCGGCAACCCGAACGAGTTCACCCTCCGCGAGCTCGCCGACACCGTGCTCGAGGTAACCGGATCGCGCTCCGAGATCGTCCACGAGGCCCTGCCGATCGATGACCCCCAGGTCCGCCAACCCGATATCGCCCGCGCCCGCGACCTGCTCGGTTGGGAGCCGCGGGTGACGCTCCGCGAGGGCCTGACTCGAACGATCGAGCTTTCCGGAGCCGAGCGGCTGGTCGGCGACAGCGCCAAGTAGCTTTCCCGCCGGGATGGACAGCCCGCTCCGCATCGCGCACCTGACCGCGACCTTTCCCCCCTACCCCGGCGGCGCCGGCAACACCGCCTTCCGATTTGCCCGCGAGCAGGCCGAACGGGGCCACCACGTCGAGGTTTTCACCGCTCCGGCCGAAGGCGAGATGCCCGACCCGGGCGCGGTCACAGTGCACCGGATCAAGCCGGTCTTTGCGATCGGCAACGCGCCGCTGATCCCGTCGCTGGCGCGACTTGTCGAGTTCGATCTGGTCCACCTGCACTACCCGTTCATCTTCGGCTCCGAGCTGACCTTGTTTGGCCGGATGCGGCGCAAGCGGCGCGGCGCGGCGCTGCTCGTCCACTACAAGAACCGCCTCGTCGCGAAGGGGACCCGGGGCGTTTTGTTCGAGACCTACGAGCGCACGGTCGCGCCGACCTTGATCGCCGCCGCCGACCGAATCTGCGTCCTCTCGCACGACCACTGCGACTCGGTCTCCTACCTGCGGCGGGCTCGCGAGCAGACCCCGGACCGGGTTGTCGTGATGCCGAACGGAGTCGACGCCGAGGTGTTCTCGCCCGGCCCCGGCGAGGGACTGCGGGAACGGCTCCAGATCGGGCCCGATGCGCTGGTCGCGATCTTCGTCGGCACCCTCGACCTGGCCCACCACTTCAAACGGGTCGATGTCGCGATCGAGGGACTGGCCGAGCACTCGCGCCGCCGTGGCGCCGAGACCCACCTGGTGGTCGCGGGCGGCGGCGAGTTGCTGGACGGTTACCGAGAGCGGGCGCTGTCGGCCGGAATCGGCGACCACGTTCACTTCCTCGGGCCAATCCCCCACCCCGAGCTGCCGGCGCTACTGCGCGAGTGCGACCTCTTCCTCTTGACGACCGAGCCACCGGAATCGTTTGGGATCGTCCTGATCGAAGCGATGGCCTGCGGCCTGCCGGTGATCGCGACCAAATATCCCGGGGTCCGAGCGGTCGTCGACGACGAGGTCAACGGCTACCTGATCGAGCCCGCCATCCCGGACGCGGTCGCCGCTGCGCTGGGCCGAATCACCGCGCTGCAACCGGCCGAGCGGGCGGCGCTGGGCGCGGCGGGTCGCGAGAAGGCCCTGTCGGCGTGGGCTTGGCCGAGCCTGGTCGAACGGATGGACCGGACCTATCGGGACGCGATCGCCGCCCGCGCCGCCAAAAACGGCGGATGACCGGTGCCGCCGTCGCGCTCGATCCTGCTAGTCGCCTACTTCTACCCGCCCTGTCGCGACACCGGGGCGCGCCGACCCGCTTCGATGGCGCGCCATCTCGCCGAGCTCGGACATCGGGTCACCGTTCTGACCACGTCGGCCTACTCGGGTCGGGTCGGCCCCGGCGCCACGACCCTCGGCGAGCAGTCGGTGATCCACAGCCGCGACCTCCAGTTGGTGCGAGCAAAGCTGGCCGGCAAGCCGACCGCCACGGCGCTGTTTGATGGCGAGTCCTACCGCGGCAAGGCGCATCCGATCTCGCGGTGGATCGCGCCGGAGCCGCTACGGGTTGCCTGGGCGCCGTTCGCGGGGGCGGCGGCGCGAAAGTTCGAGCCCGACTGCGTGATCACGACCTCGCCGCCCGAATCGGCGCACCGGATCGGCTACAGGTTGCGTCGCCGGGGCGTTCCCTGGGTTGCCGACCTGCGCGACGCTTGGACCTTCGAGCCGCTCCGCGACCCGTTTGCAACCGCGCTTCATCATCGCTACGACGAACGGCTCGAACGGCGTTGGCTCGGAAGCGCCGACACCGTCGTTTGCGTCTCCGAGCCCGCCGCCGCCGACCTGCGCCGGCGCGGCATCGCCGACCCGATCGTGATCGCAAACGGCTGGGATCCGGCCGAGTCGCCGGATGCGCTGCACCCGGGTGGAGCGGCGCTCGACCGGGCCGAGTTCGACGCCGCCGACCTGCTCAGCCCGCAGCGGGTCTCGCTCGTCTATACCGGCCGCTTTGGGAGCTACGGCCGCGACCCGAAGGCTCTGATTGAGGCGATGGCGAGGCTTGCTGGCAGCGACCCGGCAGCCGCCGGGAAGCTCGAACTCGCGATCGCCGGGCCGCTGACCGCCGCCGAGCAGTCGCTCTTTCAAACCGATGTCGCACCGGCTCGAATCAACCGCCTCGGCAGCCTCGAGCGGTCGCGTGCCCTAGCGCTGCAACGGTCGGCCGACGCGCTGCTTTTAGTGGCGGCGCCAGCCCGCTCGCAGTTGATCAACTTCAAGCTCTTCGAATACCTCGCAAGCGGCACCCCGATCCTTGCCCTGGCGGCCGGAACCGAGGCCGGGCGAGTCGCCGCCGAGGCGGGCTGTGAGGTCGTTGACGCCGGCGATCCGACCGCGATCACCGCGGCCCTCGCGAAGCTGGTCGCCGGCGAGCTGAGCGCGCCGCGCCGTGGCGCGGTCGACCCCTACACCTACCCCCGACAAGCTGAGCGGATGGCCGAAGCGGTTGAGCTGGCGATCGCGCGGGCCGGCGGGTGAGCCGGCCCGCGGTCAGCCTCGTCATCCCGACCCGCGACCGGGTCGAGTCGCTCGGCCGATGCCTCGCCGCGATCGGGCGCCTGCGCGAACCGAGCGGCGGCTTCGAGGTGATCGTCGCGACCGACGGTCCCTGCCCGCAATCCGCCACGCTCGCCGCAGCGGTCGGGGCGGGCCTGGTCGAGGGGCCGGGCAACGGGCCAGCCTCGGCGCGAAACGCTGGCGCCGCCGCTGCCGCCGCTCCCCTGCTCGCATTCACCGACGATGACTGCGAGCCGACCCCGGGCTGGCTGCTTGCGATCTGCGCCGCGCAATCCGCTGGCCCCACCGCCGGCCCCGCGGCCGGAGTCGGCGGGCGCACCCTCAACGGCGCCCGCGGCAACCTCAGCTCGGAGGCCTCTCAAGCTACGGTCGACGCCTTCGTCGCCTGGTCAAACGGCGGTCCCGGCGGACCTCAGTTTTATCCCTCCAACAACCTCGCCCTGCCGACGGAAGGGTTCGGCGCGATCGGCGGCTTCGATCCGACCTACCCCGGCGCCGCTGGCGAGGACCGCGACCTGTGCCGCCGCTGGATCGAGTCGGGGCGCGAGCTGATCGACGCCCCGCAGGCGGTTATCCGGCACATGCGGTCGATGTCGATCGATGGCCTGTGGCGCCAGCAGCGCGGCTACGGGCGCGGGGCGCGCCACTTCCTCGCGACCAACCCCGAGCAAGGCCGGGCGCTCGCCGACGCAGGGTTCACGCTGGCGTTACGGCGTCGGCTCGCCGCGGATCGTGACCCGCGGCGGGCCCGGCTCGCCGGCCGCTTGGCGCTGGCTCAGATCGCGACCGCCTGGGGCTACCGCAGCGCCGGTTGACCGGGCTCAGCCTCGATCCGCCGAGCCGGTCGAGTCAATCAGCGTGGTAGGCCAAGCTGGGGATCGATTTGCGGACACCCGCGGGGTGGTGGCCCCGAGGGTGGGCGCGAATCGGCTCCCGGCGCCGGGATGGAGGGAATTCGCCGGTCGGTTCGGTGAATCCAGGTGAACCCTCTCATCAGCGTCTAATCCGAGGCTGCGAGGGTTCAAATCGCAGCGACCAACGACAAAGGACAGGGCGAATGAAGAAACCAAGCAAGACAATCGCAGCGACCGCAACCGTCGCCGCCCTCGCCGCTGGCGGGGTCGGGATTGCCGCAGCCAGCGGTGGCAGCGGCGAAGCCGAGGCGATTCACCCCCCGGACGCCTCCGGCTCTCGCCTCGATGACGGCGCCGATCGACTCGCCGAGGCGACGATCAGCGAGCAGGATGCAATCGCGGCGGCGCAGAGCGCGGCATCGGGTCCGCTCAACGAGATCGACCTCGAGGACTACGAAGGCTCGCTCGTTTTCAACGTCGATGTCGGCTCCTACGACGTCGAGGTCGATGCCGCGACCGGCCAGGTCCTCGCGACCGGGCAGGACGACTGACCGGCCCGGATCGACTACGGGATCGGCTCGGCGGGGTGCGTGGCGACGCGCACCCCGCCGGTGGCCGAGGCAGACTCCGAGCCGACAACCGGATCGAACTGCAAGAACTCCGCTATTCGCGGGTAAATCGCACCTTCGACCTGGCGGGGTCCAGGCTGCACCGACGGCTGCGGATGCGGATGCGGATGCGGATGCTCAGAGCGTCCAGGCTGAGCAGTCGAGTCCGCTCAGCTCGGCGAGGCGTTCGAGTTCAGGGCCAAACAAGGCGGTCAACTCGGCCCGCAAACCGGCCTCGATCCTCGGCCGCTCGACCCTGCCGGTCGGCCGTAATACGACCCGCTCGGCGAGGACTCGCAGCCGCGGCGGAAATCTCCCCCAGAAAGTCTTGTCACCGATCCGACGCGATAGCCGGTAGGCGAGCTGGAACTTTCGATCCTTTCCGGCGGTCACCTCCCATTCGCGCTCGAACCCTGCCGAGTCAAACTCCGGATCGACGCCGAGGAATCGAAACAGCTCCCGCAACAGGGCGCCGCGATCGTCTCGAAGCTGCTCCTGGGTGGCAAAGAAGATCCGCTCGCGCGGATAGGCGGCAAGGAACGGCTCGATCTGGGTGGCGTAGAGGCTGCGACGGACAAACCGCGACTGGGGATCACCCAGCGCCTCCGCGAGGGTTTGCTCGCAGCGGCCCGACGCGACAGCGTGGAGGTAGTGCGAGAGCGCTCGCTCGATCGGATCGCGCAGCATGAAGATGAGCCTGGCGTCGGGGATCAGTGACGCCATTCGCTCCGCCACGGCTTCCGAGGCTGGCAGGTTGGTGTAGTTGACCGAGGCCTCGCCGCGAACCGCCGCGGCCGAGTCGCACTGGTCGGCGTACCACTCGACGCCGCGACCCCAGTTCTCGGG
>JAHEXU010000001.1:5326-10037 GCA_023251975.1 bacterium
GAGGTGCCGCACTTCATGAACCCGGCGATCACCAGGTTCGGCAGCGCCGCCCGCAACTCGGGGGCGAGATCGTCGCCTACAATCGGCGCGCTTGTGGGAGCCCCCGACACGACAACGAATCATGACGGCTAGCTCGCCGACGACGGTCCTCGTCAGCGGCGCGGGCGGCTTTATCGGCGGCCACCTAGTGCGGCGACTGCTCGAGCAGGGCGCCTCGGTCCGAGCGGTCGACCAAAAGCCGATCGCCGAGTGGCACCAGTCGTTTCCCGACGACAGCGAGCAGATCGTCGGCGATCTGCGGCTGCTCGGTGACTGCGAGCGAGCGCTGGCCGGCGGCTTTGACGAGGTCTACAACCTGGCCGCCGACATGGGCGGGATGGGCTTTATCGAGACCAACAAAGCGGCCTGCATGCTGAGCGTTTTGATCTCGACCCACATGCTGATGGCGGCCCGGCAGGTCGGGGTGGGGCGCTTCTTTTACTCGTCCTCAGCCTGCGTCTACGCTGAGGACAAGCAGGACACCCCCGAGGTGGCACCGCTTGCCGAGGACGATGCCTACCCGGCGATGGCGGAGGACGGCTACGGCTGGGAGAAGTTGTTTTCGGAGCGGATGTGCCGACACTATCTGGAGGACTACGGGGTCGAGACCAGGGTCGCCCGCTACCACAACGTCTACGGGCCCTACGGTGCCTTCGACGGCGGCCGCGAGAAGGCGCCAGCGGCGATCTGCCGCAAGGTCTCCGAGGCGGTGCGAAGCGGCAAGCACTCGATCGAAATCTGGGGAGACGGCAAACAGACCCGCTCGTTCATGTATGTCGACGACTGCCTCGACGGCACCCTGATGATCGCGCGCGGTCCGCGGGTCGAACCGATCAACCTCGGTTCCTCGGAACTGGTGAGGATCGACGGGCTGGTCTCAATCGTCGAGTCGATCGCCGGGGTCGAGCTGGCGCGAAACTACGACACCGAGGCGCCGCAGGGAGTTCGCGGTCGCAACTCCGACAACACCATGATCGCTGCCCGCTACGGCTGGGAGCCGTCGACCCCGCTGGCGAGCGGGCTGCGCCGAACCTATCAGTGGATCGACGCCGAGCTGGCGGCGAGGTAGCTCGCGCCGATGGACCTCGCCGATCGTCTGCATCGGCTCGGGCTGCGCTTTGGCCTCGAGGTGCGGCGGCTCAACCGGGTCAACTCGCCAACGGCGCGACGACTGCGGCTGTTAGGCGATCTCAAGATCGCCCTGGTGCTCGATGTCGGCGCCAACACCGGCCAATACGGCCGCGCGCTGCGGTCGGCCGGCTATCGCGGCGAGATCGTCTCCTTCGAACCACAAAGCGCGGCGCTCGCGAAGCTTCGCCGGGCTGGCGACGCCGATCCGGGCTGGCGAATCGAGCCGATCGGGCTGGCTGCGGCGGCAGGTCGGGCCGAGATTCAGATCGCGGGCAATTCCGCCTCGAGTTCGCTGTTGGAGATGCACGCCCGCCACCGCGAGGCGGCACCGCAGACCGCCCCGGTCGGGACCGAGTCAATCGAGCTTGCGACCCTCGACGCGCTGGCTGGCGAGCTGATCGCCGACGGCCAGGCAACCTTTCTTAAGCTCGATGTCCAAGGATACGAACTCGAGGTCCTGAAGGGCGCCGCCCAGACGCTGGGGAAGATCGCCGCGATCGAGGTCGAGATGTCGCTGGTCGAGCTCTACCGGGGGGCGCCGTCGTTGCCGGATCTCTACTCCCACCTCGACGCCGCCGGGTTCGAATGCGTCGCGATCAGCCCCGGGTTCAGCGACCGCCGCAGCGGCCGCATGCTGCAGGTCGACGGTCTGTTCGCTCGAGCGTAAGCGGGCCGACCAAGCAGCGCCACAGCCGCTCCGAGGGTCGGGGCCGGGCCGGGCGGTACTCTCTAATCGGTAAGCCTGATCGGAATTGGAGGAACGTGAAATGAGCTTGAGAATCGGCGACACCGCCCCGGACTTCGAGGCGCAGACCAGCGAGGGTCCGATCAGCTTCCACGCCTGGATCGGCGACAGCTGGGCGGTGATGTTCTCGCACCCGCGCAACTTCACCCCGGTCTGCACAACCGAACTCGGGACGATGGCCGGGATGGCCCCCGAGTTCGAGCGCCGCGGGGTCAAGGTGGTCGGCCTCTCGGTCGATCCGGTCGAAAACCACCCGAAGTGGGCCGAGGACATCGCCGCGGTGACCGGCAACGCCCCGAACTTCCCGGTGATCGGCGATGCCGATTTCAAGGTCGCGAAGCTCTACGGAATGCTCCCCGCCGATGTCGAAGGCGACCCGACCGCTCGCACCCCGGCCGACAACCAGACGGTCCGCAACGTTTTCGTGATCGGCCCCGACAAGAAGATCAAGCTGCTGCTCGCCTACCCGATGACGACCGGCCGCAACTTCGACGAGGTGTTGCGGGTGATCGACTCGTTGCAGCTGACCGCCAACCACCGCGTCGCCACCCCGGCAAACTGGAAGCAGGGCGAAGACGTGATCATCGCTGGCTCGGTCAGCAACGACGAGGCGCGCCAGATCTACCCCGACGGCTGGCAGGAGCCGCGCCCCTACATTCGGATCGTTGCGGCCCCGAGCGGCGACTGATATGACGTAAGACCGCGCCCAGTCACGACCTGCACCGCGACGCCCACCCGTTGCGGCCCGATCCGCGCTCAGGCGAGTTCGCGCCAGAACTCGGGATCGGCCCGCAGGGCGGCGTAGAGGCGGGCCGAGTCACGATTGATCTTGCGGGCTCGGTTCCACAGGAAACCCTTGTGCGCGAGCCGCGTGATCAACCCGTTTGGGCGCGGTGCCTGAGCGGCGTCGAGTCGGCTGACCGGCCAACTTGAAGGGTCATGGCCGGTCCCGATCCTGGCCCTGATCGCGCCCTCGACGGGCTTTCGAAAGGCGGCCCCGTGGTGATAGATCAGCCCCCCGTAGATCCCGAACCAAAGCGGGTGTAGGTCGCGCCGATTCGACCGTAAAAGCGGCTCCCACTCGACCCCGGCCGTCTCGATGTCCTGCCACAAGCTCGCCCCGTAGTCGCTGACCGCGACCCCGTTCGAACCGATCCAGTCAGGTCCTCGCGACCAATCAGACCCAAGGCGGTTCCAAAATCCAACCGTGGTAGCGGTGAAGCACCAATGCGGATGCGGCTCGCCGAGGTTCTCCTCGCGGCGGATCCCGACCAGCGGCTTCGCCCCCAACAACTCGCGAACCGGCCGCGACCACTCGCGGATCGGCAGCGTGTCGCCGTGCAAGAACACCAGCATGTCGTCGGGCTCGGCAACGGCGCTGATCTGCTCGACCAGGAAGCGCAACTCGGCTTCGATCGGCTCGCCCCGGGCCGCGGCGAAGTGAAAATTTTCAAACTGCGCGGGGTCGATGTAATCGAGGCAGGCCCAGACCCGGTAGTCCTCGGCGGTGTTTCGAGCCAGGTAGGTGAGCTGCGGGTCGATCCAGGAATCGTCCCCGTAGTGAATCGTCGCCAGGTGAATCATCGCCCGGCCTGCCCGCGCCGCGCCGCGGCCAAACCGAACGGCACCGCGGCGACCGCGGCGAAATGGTGGGCGAGGTGCAGGCCGAGTCCGACCAGCGCCCCCCGCGCGCCGAGTCGGGCCACCAAGAGGCGATAGAAACCCGCGTTCAGCGCGACCAGCAAACCGAGCGAGGCGAGCAGGGCTCGCGGTGCCCGCGCCAGCGCCGCCACCGCGACCGCAACCGCGGCCAAAGCGCCAGCGCGATGGCGCCGGCTCAGGTTCAAGACCCGCATCTCGGCGTCACCCGCGACCTCCTCGGCAGCCGCCGCGGCGGCGCCGCGGCGCTCGGACAACAACCGCACCCAGGGAACGCCACGCTTGGCGAAATCGGTTACCAGCATCGAACGAAGGGTCCAGCGCTTCAGATGGGTGCCACAGATTGCCGGATCGAGCACGATCTTGCCGCCGCGATCGCTGATCCGCATCCCCAGCTCGACGTCCTCGATCGAGGGCTCGCGAAAACGCTCGACATCAAAGCCCCCAACCGCCTCGAAATCGGCGCGGCGGATCGCCCCGAGACCGGCCCAAAAGGTGAGCGCCGGGCCGGCGGCGGCAACGTGGACGTGGTGGTGCAGCAGGTTGCGAAAACCCGAGACCAGATCGGACGCGGCAGGGTGGGAGTCGTATGCCCCGAACACGGCGACCAGGTCCGACTCGACGGCGAAGGCGCGCCGGATCCGGGCCAGCGCGTCCGGTGCGACGACGACATCAGCATCGACGAAGACGAGCACCTCGCCACGGGCGTCGGCGGCGCCGTGGTTTCGCGCCCAGCCCGGCCCCGGTCCCGGCGCCTGGGTGATGGCGACCAACTCGTCGCCCTCGAGCAACTGCGGACGCAGCGCCGCGCAGACCGCGCCGAGGGTCGGGGGTAGGTTGGTGGCTGGCACGATCACGCTGAGCGGCGGCGAACGCTCGGCCATCGGCGGCCTCATATCGACCAGCCCGCGAACGCCTGCCCGCTCAGCGCCCGCAGCTCGGCCAGATCATCGGCCAGCCAAGCCGCGATCCGCTCCTGATCAGACAGCGCCAAGCGGGGGCGCTTCGCCTTCTTGGGGCCGAACGTTCCCGCCTGTTCGATTCGGAACTTCGCCTCCTGAGGGAGCAGCTTGACCAGCCGCCGCGCCGGGCTGTGGAACTGGGCCCACCGAATCAGTCGCATGCGGCGGTTCTTGG